>NZ_JBGVBR010000001.1:0-3037 GCF_045225735.1 Succinimonas sp.
CCCGGAAAATCTCAAAGCCGCCCTGCCATAAAACACCGGAACTGAGGGCCCTGCCGGAGGGCATATCGGAAGAAGATCCTCAAAACACCTCTTCCGTACCTGAATTCAGAGGATAACTGACCTGTCAGTCCCCACAGTCAGCAATTACAGCACAGCATATTTTCCGAACAGGAGAAAGCAGTCATGTTCAAGAAAGAAATCACCGCAGCGTTTATTAAAAACTGCCCCCTTTCCGGAGCTTTTGCCTTCAGATGCGCAGTAAGCGAGGGCATCAGCCTGCCGTTCCGCGCCGAGGTGGCGCTGTTTTCAGATACGGAGCTGACCCCGGAAGATCTGGAATCCTGTCTCCTGGTAAAAACCGAACTCACCCTTATGCAGTACGACACCACGGGAGCCCTCTCCCGGGGCCGCAAGTTTCAGGGGGTGATCACCTCCTACAATGCTCTGGGGCTGATATCGGATCCGGAAGGCTACGAACTCTTAACCGACTGCTACGGCTATGAGATCGTCATTGAACCGGAGATGGCGCTTATGGGACTTGAGCCCCGCACCCGGCGCTTTGATTCCGGCAAGACTCCGGCTGAAATCATCACTGAGATCTTCGGGGAATACCAGCAGAAATGTCTCTTTGACCCGAAGCTTTTTGACAAAATGCCAGAGTGCGGCCAGATTGTTCAGCAGAGCAACGAAACCGACCTCAGTTTCATAAACCGCATCTGCTTTAACTGCGGCTTCAACTATATCTTTGAACTGGAAGCCCCCGAAGAAGAGTTCTCCGGGATCTCCGTGGTCTTCTCCCGGGGATACCGCACGGGAAACGGTCATGAGATCACCGGAAATACCCACTCCGGACGTTCCGAAATCCCCTGCCGCACCGGCAAAACGGGAAACAGACTCTTCGCGGACAGCGCTATCTTTCTGGATCGGCTGGTGCGCACGGGGATTGCGGGAAGCGGCAGCATTCGCAAAAACGCCGGAACCGCCCGGAACAAGACGCCCCTTTTCCGGAACGGCTTTGAACCGGTGCGAGGGGAAGGCAATCATCCCGGAGAAAGCATTGACGCCTTCATCAGGGAATCCTCCGCGGCTCTGGACAGACTGTCCCGAAACCGGACTCTGATTACCGCCCGGGATTTTGCGGTGGCCTCCGGCATTACCCTTGATACCGGCAAAACCCGCTATCTCACGGTACGAACCCGGTTCAGCTTTAACCTGAATTTCCCCAAAATCTTTCGGAAAGCCCAGAGTTTTCCGGCAAACGAGAATGAACTCAGCCTTGCCGCCGTGGCCGTTCCCGTTCCGGAAAACACCGGCGATACTCTGGGCCCCCTGTGCTGCTTCGGCCCCATTCCGGAAAACCCCGCGCCCGCCACAGCCTTCGTCATCACTGATATGCCCCGGCCGGGACGGGAAAGCCTGAGAGCCGGAGGACAGGATCTCGGGAGCAACGCCATCCTGAAAGAGGATGCCGGCAATAATGCCATGATCGTCAGGGCCACGGTCTCTGACAAATCCGGCAGTACCACCGATTCTCCGGGCACTGTTGTTATCTCGGAAAACGATGACACCGCTTTCCCGGCGCTGTTTTACGCCCTTCCGGAGGGCGGCAGCGTCATCGAAGCAAACTACGTAAGCATGTCCGGAAGCGCCTCTCCCCTGGGAAACTTTCCTAAAGTGGGAGAAAAGGTACTGCTTCTTTATACCGGGAGCAGCTACTATTTCATGGGGTATCTCCCGAACGGCAGCGCCTTCAGAACCTATTCCGCAGCGCTCAGAAACGATCTCCTCCATAGTTCGTTCCTGAACTCCGGATATGACCCTGACAGCGCCGCCAATGCTGCCGGCACTGACAAGGTTCCGACAAACGCAAACCGCGACATTAAAAATCAGTACCTTTCCTTCAGCAGATTCTCAAGCTCTGCGGCGCTGGTGGAATACATCATCATGCAAAACCGGCTGGAACTGTTCATGAAATGTCTGGCCTACAAATTCAATACCAACAAGGTCACCGAAGTTTACGATGACTGCAAGGATAAAATCAGTTCGAACCTTGAAGATGTTATCAGTAAACGGGAGGATCTGGACAAAGCTGTTCAGGATGGCAGCGACACTAAGACAGCAGAATCGAACCTTAACACGGCGTACACGACACTCTCTCAATCTGCCGCCGACATTGTGACCAAGATTAAGGATATTACCGATGTCAACAGCCAGATTAACAGCATCTACGACAAGATAAAGAATGATGAAAATAACACCAGATACACCGGAACTGATGACGAAATGAAGGATCAGATTCTGGGAGATCTGCTGGGAGCAGTCTCCGGCGATCTGTTTTATGACGGAACGCATCGCATATACGGGAACCGTCTGGAAAATGCCGCCACCGATGACATCACCAGCGTTGCCGAGGGCAACATTAACCTCCATGCCGACAAGAAGCTCTACCTTACAGCAGATGACGCCATTCAGCTGCAGGTGGGGAACAACACTATCAGCATAAATGGCAATACCATTGCCCTGGCAGCAGCCTACTTCAGAACATCTCTGTTTCCGTGGGACAGCAAGATCACTCTGAGTCCCACGGGCGGAGTGAAGATTTCCGGTTGCCAGTTCAGCGCCAACGGGTTCATCTCCGCCACTGTCAGCGACAGTCTCGGAGGCTCTGTAGGAACCAAAAACGGACTAATGTCCATGACCGCCCCGAAGATCAAAATCACCAATATGAGCGGCCCCGCCCTCCTGAAAACTCTGGGAAAACTGGCAGACAATCTTGTATTTGGAGTGGGCAACCTCACCGCCAATCTTGTGAACGATTTTGCGGACGTCGATAACGCAGATCTGGCCGCTACCATCGTCAATGACGTTAACGGATATGCTAACAATGCGTTTACCCTTGCAGGCGACATCTGGGCAGCAGTAGAACGATTCAGAAGTACTACCAACTCTGTCAAGAACATCAAGTCCTGGATCAATATAGCGCCGTCTCTGATTCTGATTGCTGCAGATGTCTTTGACACCTTAGACAGCATCGTTG
>NZ_JBGVBR010000002.1:0-16748 GCF_045225735.1 Succinimonas sp.
GCCCCTTTAATCATTAAACAGGAAGCGCCGCAGGCGTCTTCCCTTCTTAATTATTATTCCTGGGAACTTTAACGTTCTGTTTCTGCCTGCATTGATTGAAGAGTCCTGAAATTCAGGCCTTTCTGGCAGGGGGAGCCGCTCTTTGGTTAGGGCCTGTCAGGATAATCGCACACAAAAAAAACGGGCCAGAAGACCCGTTATTCAAGGTTTTGCGGCTTTCCTGTCGTTAGCGCTCCACCACCAGATTGTCGATAAGACGTACCTTGCCCAGATAGGCGGCGGCCAGAATCACCACTCTTTTGGATTCAGCGATATCAGGGCTCAGGGTAGCGGCGTCCACTACGGTGATATCATCGGTGCTGAAGCCGGCGCCGTCCAGCTCGTTTACGCTTTCATCGATGATTTTCTGGATGCTCCTAAAATCCGGGAGAGCCTTCAGCTTATCCCCCATTCTCACCAGACAGGCATGGAATTCCGGGGCCTTGGCAAGCTCTTCCGGAGAGAGCCGGTTGTTTCTGGAAGAGTAGGCCAGGCCGTTTTCATGACGGACAATGGGAACGCCGATGATGCGGATCTGGAAATTCATGTCCTGCACCATTTCCCGGATCAGAGCCAGCTGCTGATAGTCCTTTTCGCCGAAGCAGGCCAGATCCGGCTGGATGATGTTAAAGAACTTGGAAACCACGGTAGCCACGCCGTTGAAATGTCCCGGACGGAGAGCTCCCTCCAGGCTGTTGGCCAAATCCGGCACCTCCACATAGGTCTGGTTCTTAAGGCCCCGGGGATACATGATCTCCGGAGTGGGGGTGAATACGGCATCAACGCCGGCTTCTTCCAGAAGGGCCAGATCCTGCTCCAGAGTGCGGGGATAGGTTCTTAAATCCTCGGGCCGGTCAAACTGCATGGGGTTTACAAAAATAGTCACAATAACCTTTTCGGCATTTTTCTGGGCTTCCTTTACCAGAGTAAGGTGTCCCTTGTGGAGGTTCCCCATGGTGGTTACAAGACCGATGGTTTTAAGATCATGCTTGTATTCGGTAACAATCTGTCTGATTTCTTCGATGGTTTTTGCAGTTTTCATGTTTAGACCTGTGTAAAACTCTATTTCAAATAGCTGTGGGCGTCGTCGGGGTAAATGCCCTGCTCCACCTCGCTGATATACTTTTTAACGGCCAGAGTCACATCCCCGGTTTCCGCCAGGAAGTTCCGGGCGAATTTCGGAGTATGTCCCGCGGTCAGTCCCAGAGCGTCATGCATTACCAGGATCTGGCCGTCGGTGTCATTGCCGGCCCCGATGCCGATAACCGGAATCCGGAGAGCTTCTGTCACTTCCCGGCCGGTGTCCTTGGGAACGCCTTCGATAACCAGCATGCTGGCACCGGCTTTTTCCACTGCCAGACACTCCTCTACGATTCTTTTGCGGGATTCATCATCCCGGCCCTGGATCTTGAAGCCGCCGAAGACGTTTACCGACTGGGGCGTCAGTCCCAGGTGTCCGCAGACGGGAATGCCGTTCTGCACCAGGGTGCGAATGGTGTCCGAGAGGAAGGAGCCCCCCTCCAGTTTTACCACATTGGCTCCGGCGGCCATGAGCTTATGAGCGTTCCGGCAGGCGTCTTCGGTATTGGCGTAGCTCATAAACGGCATATCCGCCAGAATAAGGGCATTGGAAACGCCCCGGGCCACGCATCTGGTGTGATAGGCCATTTCGTCAATGGTAACCCCCAGAGTGCTGGATTCTCCCTTGATGGTCATACCCAGAGAATCGCCGATAAGGATGGCGTATATTCCGGCATCATCAAAAATTCTGGCGAAGCTGGCATCGTAGGCGGTGATGGTGGCGAATTTTTTATGCTCGTCCTTCAGCTTCTGAAGCGTGGAAACCGTTACTGTCATTAAGAAACTCCTTGCCGTTTGGCGGTAATCTCCGACGGTCGGGCAAAATGCATTTCTGCCGGGAATTTGTTCCCGTCCGGGGCAGTTCGGCCGCTTCCGGACGGGAAGATTTTTCGGGAGAACCCGCCGCTCATTATAAACGCATTTGGAAATTAATGAAGATCCGGCTTTCCGGCAGAGGAAAAGGGGAACCGGGAGGACTCCCGAATAATGGTGAGAGCCCGGAGATCCCTTTCCGGCAAAAGTCCCGTGAGATCCCGGAGCGGGGTGTTTTCCGGAGGCATCAGGAAGTCCGGCATGATTTCCAAAAGGGGGATAACAGTGAAAACTCTGTTTCGGAATTCCGGATGGGGCACCCGGAGCCGCGGAGTATCAATAATCCGCTTCCCGAAAAACAGCACATCCAGATCCAGCGTCCGAGGACCCCAGTGCCGCAGTCTCACTCTCCGATGGCGGTTTTCCAGATCCTGAAGAGCATTCAGCAGGGGCTCCGGTTCCAGTTCGGTTTTTACAAGTGCCACCGCATTGACAAAATCCGGCTGATCCTGCGGCCCCACCGGAACTGAGGAGTACAGGGAGCTGGTTTTGAGAATCCGGATTCCGGGAATGCCGTCAAGCTCCTTAAGAGCCTGAAGCACCTGCTGCTCCGGATTGTCAAGATTGGAACCAAGTCCGATTACCGCCTCGGTCATAGCTGCTCCTTTTTCCGGGAACCTTAATGGATGTTTCCGGCAGGACGGCCGCGGGAGCCTGAAGCCCCTTTCCGGCGGGAGCCCTCGGAGCCTTTCTTTCCGGCGGCCATCTTGTTGCTGGAGATCAGGGCCTTTCTGGTGCGCAGCGACTGGGGGATGTTGGCGGTATAGGCATCAGTCCAGAAGGTTACGCAGTTTTCCAGACTGCGATCCAGCCGGGCCCGGTTCATCAGGAATTCCAGTCCGGCCCGGAAGATTTCCTTCCAGATAATGCTGGATACCATATCCGGATCCTTCATGACCTCACCACTGGTCAGAGTGAGCTGCATTTCCCAGATGTCGGTAATGTCCTTGGCGACGAATTCCGGAATCTTGGTGATTTCCGACTGTCTTTTCAGGACGATATTGCCGGCCATGGCCATTCTTTCCGTATCCCTGATATGGCTGTACTTGCTGACGGTGCCCATTTTCATAAAGAGCTTTTTGGTCAGAGGCCAGAGCATCACGGCGTACAGGAAGTGCGGCATGTTGTGCTTTCCTTCCGCATGCCGGGCATCGGTGTTATTGAGACAGCAGGAAACGAAATCAAAAAACTGCCGGCTCTTGATCAGAGGGCCCATGTCCGTCAGCAGATACTGCATCACGGAGTCCCGCATAAGCACCTGAAAGCTGGTCTCGCCGTGTCCGGTCAGGAACATCTTGTTGAATTCCTCGTACATGCGGCTGTTGTTAACCTGAGAGATGCTGGCCATGTTCTTCAGGATGGCATTGCGAGTGCGGGGAGTAATGCTGAAGCCCAGCTTGGCGGCAAAGCGGTAGGCCCGGATCATGCGCACCGGATCCTCGCCGAATCTCACATCCGGATCCCCTACGATGTCAATGGAGCTGTTAAGGAGATCCGCAACGCCACCCAGAAAATCGTGAATGAGATTATCAGCGGGGGAGTAGTAGAAGCCGTTGATGGAGAAGTCTCTTCTGGCGGCATCATCGGTGATGCTGGAGCTGAAGGTATTGTCCTTTCTGATCATTTCCACGTGATCGGAGTCTTCGTGATCCTGGCCCTTTCTGAAGGTGGCCACCTCGATGAGGGAGTTGTTTTCTCTGACATGCACCAGCTGGAATCTCCGGCCGATAATAATGCTTCTCTTGCAGAGTCTTTTTACGGTTTCCGGACGGGCGTTGGTGACCACGTCAAAGTCCTTGGGAACCTTGTCCAGCAGGAGATCCCGCACTCCGCCGCCTACCAGATAGGCCTGATAACCGGCTTTGTTGAGCGTTTTGATTACGTTGAGGGCTGCGGGGGAAATTCTTGCGGTATCCAGGATGTCTCCCGGCAGTGTCATGTGGGAAATGCCGCGTTCCATGGCTTCTTTCTTGTGCTTGTCAGCTTCTGCGGCAAATTTCTGCAGTTGAGTATTAATAAGACACCTCCAAGTGTGCAATATTATGTTCTCCGGATTCTTTAATGAGGCTGATACGGAGACAAAAGCGGAAAACCTGACAGCTTTATTGCGTATCTCAGGAATTCCCGGGAAATTCGGCGGCATTCCGTGTTTGCGGGAGAGGAGCCTTTTCAAGGGGACGGCTGAATGCCCGCGCGCAATCCTGATGAAAACGGGATGCATTTGAATGTCTTAACAAGGACGGGATTTTATCACACAGCGGTATTTTTTTCTATCTCATGCCGGAACGGCTTAAGGAGGAAGTCCGGAGCGCGAAGAGAGGAGGGAATGAAGAATCCGCAAAAATCCTTTTACGGAATCAGGTAAATGAAGAGCCGGTTTTCAGGATTCCGAGATCTGTGAAACCATCCGGGAGGAGCGGGGCACGCTGTTAATAGCAAAATGCTTCACGGCATAGTCCAGAAATTCCGTTACCGTAAGGCTTTCCGGATCCCCGGAAATTTCCGGCGGGAACGTCTGTCCCAGAAAAGTGGCAGCTTTCAGAAGGAGTGTTACGGGGGAACTAAGATCCAGCCCGGGAGCGTGGTTCTGCTTGGAATACTTGCTGCCGTTTTCGGAGAGCGCCAGGGGGAGACTGGCATAAGCGGGGACGGGATATCCCAGAGCCTGACAGAGTCCGATCTGGCCGAAGGTGTCTGGAATCAGATCCGCCCCTCGGACGATTTCGGTGATTCCCGAGGCCCGGTCATCCGCCACGCTCACCAGATTGTAGGCAAAAAACCCGTCTCTTCTTTTCAGGAGGAAGTCCGGTTCTGCGGGATAGTCATTGAGAGAAAGAGGGCCCCGGATGAGGTCGGTAAAAGAGGTGACATTGCCGGGATTCCGAAAGCGGATGCCGGCTCCCTCATGGCAGGGGAGATTCCTAAGACGGCAGTCTTCCGGATGGTGTCCGCCGTTAAGCTTAATGAGGCTTCGGGTGCAATTGCAGCCGTAGGTAAGTCCCCGGCTGTTCAGGGTATCCAGGATGTCCCGGTAGAACTCCCGGCGCTGACTCTGAATAAGCGGCGCTTCGTCCCAGATAAGCCCCAGAGCCTCCAGATCCTTCAGAATGAGATCCGTGTACTCCGGACGGGAGCGGGTTTCGTCAATGTCTTCAATGCGGAGAAGCCATGATCCGCCCTGGCTCCGCGCCCGCAAAAAACTGCCCAGGGCCGCTGTCAGAGAACCGAAGTGCAGCGGGCCGCTGGGCGTGGGGGCAAATCTTCCGCGATACATGAATCAGAGGGTATTAAGAGCTGAAGCCCTGCTTTTCCTTCTTTTCATGCTGTTCCTTGCAGTTAATGCAGAGATCGGCGGTGGGACGGGCTTCCAGACGCTTAATGCCGATTTCCTCGCCGCAGTCGGTGCAGAAGCCGTAGTCATCGGAATCAAGCTTGCGAATGGTCTTCTCGATCTTTTTGATGAGCTTTCTTTCTCTGTCGCGCATTCTGAGCTCAAGAGAGAATTCCTCTTCCTGGGTGGCTCTGTCATTCTGATCCGGGAAGTTGGCGGTTTCAGAATTCATGTGATTGACAGTGCGGTCCACTTCATTGTGAAGCTGGTTTCTCCAGGCCTCAAGAATCTTTCTGAAGTGAGCTTTCTGCGCATCGCTCATGTATTCTTCGCCAGGCTTGGCTTCATAGGGCTTTACGCCCGCGATAGCCAGAGGGCTGAGCTCAGTTGAAATCTTTTCTTCACTCATGGTGATCTCCCTGTAGGGGTTGCGGGAACTTCATTATTTCATGAAGCTGCCGTTGTTGCTGGTTCAGGGCGGGAGCCTCCGGAGAGACCGCCCTGTTTCAAAACTGAACTATTATTATAGCCTGAGTTTTTGTCTCATGCCCTGATGTTTTTAAGAGTTATCTGTTTTAATGTGCTATCACGCAAGTTTTTGCCCAAGGCCCCTTAAAAATACCGTGCCGGTATCTTCTGAGCGTACAGCCGGAACAATCTCCGCATTACTGCCTTGCTATCATTAATTGCGGCCGGGGGTGCGGTATGGTATATTCCTGTCTGCTTTTTTCGCCGCCTGAAACCGGAACAGTTTTCAGAGCGATTCCGGCAGCGGAGTCTTCAGGGGCGGGAGAGAAAAAGCCGTGAAGCGGGAAAGCGCTTAAGCGCCGGCAAAGCCAGGAGGAGCTTGTAAACAGGATGAAGCCTGAGAGTGATTTTCAGAAAGTGGTGAACAGATCCCGGGACAATCCTTTTTTTGAAGGTCCGGATGAGGATGATCAGGATTATGATTCAGGATCTGAAGACGGGGATGAGGGAGATGACGAAGAAGGAGCTCAGGATCCCCGGGAGAAAAAAAGCCTCAAAAGAAGATTTCTGTGTTTCTCCGTAAAGCTGGGGCTGGCCGGCTTTGTGTTTTTATGCCTGGTAACCTGCTACTACTATATGCAGGTCACCTCCAGCAGGCTGGACTCCGCCCAGAAGTGGGAAACTCCCGCCGTGGTTTACAGCCGTCCTCTGGAGCTTACTCTGGATCAGAATCTCACCTTTGATCAGATTCTTAATGAGCTCAGTCTTCTTAAATACCGCAAAACCGACAATCCCAAAAATCCCGGGGAGTTCAGCTATAACAAGGCTAAAACAAAGCTGGTGGTGGTGCGGCGGCCCTTTGATTTCCCTGACGGCTTTGAGGAAAAGCGTCCGCTCTTTATTGAGTTTGAAAGGGGCCACATCAGCGCCATCAGGGATGCGGCCACCGGCGAGGATCTGGTTTATGTCCGCATGGATCCGGTGCTTTTGGATCGCATCTCTCCCAACGGGGAGGAGGATCGGCTGGTTATCTCCATCAGAGAGGTGCCGGAAAAGCTCATCAAAACCCTGATTCAGGTGGAGGATCGGGACTTCTACAACCATCATGGCGTTAACCCCTGGGCCATTATGAGAGCCATGCTCGCTAATTTAAAAGCCGGCCGGGCGGTGCAGGGGGGCAGCACCCTGACGCAGCAGCTTGTGAAGAATTATTTTCTGTCCCGGGAAAAAAGCTTTGACCGCAAGGTGCGGGAGCTTTTCATGTCTCTCGCGGTGGATGCCCGCTATGACAAGAACACCATTCTGGAAATGTATCTCAACGAGATCTACCTGGGACACGGCGATACCGATATTTACGGCTTCGGTCTGGCCTCCTATTTCTATTTCGGTATCCCGGTTTCGGAGCTCTCCTGGGATCAGGCCGCTCTTTTGGTGGGCATGGTAAAGGGGCCCTCCCTCTACGATCCCCGCCGCCATCCGGAAAACGCTCTTAACCGCAGAAATCTGGTGCTCCGGCTCATGCGGGACAAGGGAGAGCTTTCGGAGGAGGAGTATCAGCTTTACTCGAATAAGCCTCTGGGGGTTATCGATCGCAAGGCCCTCAGGGTCATGAAGGTGCCCGGCTACATGAGCTTTGTCAAAAACGAGCTTTATGACCGTCTGGGACGGGACTGGCTGGATCACAAGAATCTGGAAATCTTTACCAGTCTGGATCCCCAGGCTCAGCAGGCCGCTGACGGCGCAGTCCGGAAGGTGATCCCGGAGCTTATCAGAAGAACCGGCAAAAAGGATCTGGAAACCGCCATGGTGGTAAGTAACTGGCGGGTGGGAGAAATCATGGCTCTAGTGGCCAGCCGGGATCCCTCCTATCCCGGCATGAACCGGGTCACCAGCGCTAAAAGGCAGATCGGCTCATTGGTAAAGCCCGCCGCCTATCTCACGGCCTTTGAGCATGGCTGGCACCTGGGCAGCGCCGTGCACGACGCGGAGCTTACCGTGAAGCTGGAGAGCGGCCAGGAATGGAAGCCCCGGAACTTTGACCATAAGTTCAAGGGCTGGATCCCTCTTTATCAGGGCTTTGCGGAATCCCGGAACATTCCCATGGTCAGAGTGGGCATGAATGCCGGCATTCCCAATGTGGTGCGCACCCTGAATCTCCTGGGGGTGAAGGAGGAGATCGAACCCGTGCCCAGCGTGCTTCTGGGGTCCGTGGCCATGACCCCTTTTGAAGTGAACCAGATGTACACCACATTGGCTTCGGAGGGGCTTTACCGGCCGCTGTCAGCGGTAAGATACGTGAGATCCGGCGGGACTGAGGTTATTTATGACCGGCATGCCGCCATGGATTCCCGGCAGGTGCTGGATCCTCCCAGCGTGTATCTGGCCATTTACGGCATGACCATTGTCACGAAGCAGGGCACGGCAAAATCCGTGGGCAGCAAGTACCCTGGCATGGTGCTGGCCGGCAAAACCGGCACCTCCAACGGATCCCGGGATTCCTGGTTCAGCGGCTTTGACAACAATACTTTGGTTACCGCCTGGGTGGGCAATGACGACAACACGCCGTCGGGGCTTACCGGCGCCACGGGAGCTCTCCGGCTTTATGATGATTTTCTGACCCGGTTCCGGCCGGTATCCCTGGAGCTGGCCCAGCCTGATAAGATTGTGTTTGTGAATTTCAATCAGGATGGCTATATCATGGGAGACGACTGCACGGATGTGCGGCATTATGTCAGACTGCCGGCGCGCAGCGATACCATAAGATCCGATCAGTTCATAAGCTGCGGCGGAGACGGCGGAGATTTCGGTGATGCCGGTCTGGATTCTCTGTACTGACCCTTCAGCAGCAAAGCTTATCAGCGGCGGAGTATTTTTAACCCGGCCATGCTGACAATTTAAGTTAAGGAGATTAACAATGAAATTACATACAAAGGCCGTTCTGGCTGGTCTTATGATTCTGGGGGCTGCGGCCTCCGCTTCGGCTAAGGACGAGTTCAGCAAAGACACGATGAAGAAGATGGGGGTTTTTGTCTCCAACTTCACGGAATGCTTTTTTAACAACACCACCCGGGAAGAGATGACCGCCGATAATGAAAATCTGGTGAATTTTGCCATGTGCCACCTTAAGATCAATGCCTGGAAAAGCAGCTACATTCCTCTTCCCGAATGCCTGAATTCCCAGAAGGGCATGTGCGCCTACGGCCAATTCAAGGTATCTTCTGATAAGGTGGCCCGGGTAATCAAAAAGTATCTTGACTATGATATGAAAAAGTTTGCCTCCACCGAGTACTACCATTACGAAAAGGGCTTTTTTTATGCTCACGGCGCTGACGGGGAACAGCCTGAGTATGCGGTAGTCAGAAAAGCCAGAACTCTGGATAACGGCAATATAGAGATTCAGGCCAGTCTGTACAATCCGGAAGCCGAGGATGGCCCTTCCTCTGATGATATTGAGCTTACCGCCGTAATTAAGCCCTATGTATTCGAATCCAAAAAGACTTGGAGTCTGGTATCCATTAAAAGGCTGGACGGCGATAACGAAGCTGATGAAGATGAGGATGATGACGATTATGAGGCGTTTAATCCCCAGAAGAATCCGAAATTCGAAGGCTTCTGGGAGGATGATGTAGTTGGAAAAACCTCCATGGAAATCAGCTCCAGCGGCGACGGCGCCTATACTATCATCACCAGTCATGCCATGGGAGCCTTCGAGAATGTCGAGTGCACCTACCGGGCCCGTTTGGCGGATGACAGATTCCTGAAGCCGGGGCAGGCGGAAAAGTGTATTTCCACGGAAACCTCCGATGACGGTTCTCCTGATAAAATCACCGCCGCCGACAAGGACAGCATTGAGGTGATTCTCATGGACGGCAAGGGCCGGCTGCAGGTGCCGTATGAATGCGATTCCGATGATGTAACCTCATGCTCCACGCCCTACAGAAGAGTTAAAAGGTAGCAGTTTTTGCGGAAAGTGACAGCGAAGCCGGGGGATGCTCCGGCTTTTTGTTTTTCCAGCGCTTTTTCTGACAGTCTGGGAAGTCAGTTTGACACCTTGGGAAGCGGTTTAACAGATCAGAGAATTTCTCAGTCTTCTGGCAGCAGTCCTGGCGGGCGGGGGAAGCGCGCTTGCCTTAAGTTTAGGCATGCCCCGGATTAACATAAACGCTTCCCCGCGGGGCGGCGTTTCGTCTATGCCGGAGGCGTATATGTAAAGCAGCATATACGTAAAACTGCCGTATACACTTTCCGGCCTTAAGAGACTGCCATGCGCTTCAGTTTTTGAAATACGAGACAGTTTCGGGGTAAAGGGGTGGAGCCCCTTTAATCATTAAACAGGAAGCGCCGGAGGCGTCTTCCCTTCTTAATTATTATTCCGCGGTACTTTAACCCTCGTTCCTGTCAGTATTGATTGTTCAGGCTGGCTGTGTCCGGGGCCTCCCGCGGCCCGGCGGGGGGAAGGGGAAAAGGCCGGGAGCGGGGCAGCGTTTTTCCGGCGTCACAATCATCCCGCCTGAGTCTGCCTTAATCATGGCATCTGTGCTATATTCTGAGCAGAGAAGGCAGCGTTCCCACCGAAAAGCAGCATAATCCCGGCGGCACCGGGGAGCAGAGGAATATGAAGGAAACCAGAATCAACAGCGGCTTTCTGGACAAGATCAGAAGAACCGCGGTGAACAGACAGGAAGCGGAGATCCCGGATCCCGTGGGAAGCACGCTTTCCGGCACGTATCTGGTGACGGGGAGAATGGGAGTAGCCTCCGGAGAAGCCGATATCTTTAGCTGCCGGGATCCTGAGGGCAAGCGGTATGTCCTCAAGCTTTACCGCCGGGAGAATGCCATCAAGCCCGAGGTTCTCAAAAGGCTTGCCGGCATCAGGAGTCCCTTTATTGCCGTGCCGGTCGCGGCAGGAGCTTTTGAGAAGCATCAGTACACCATCACTCCCGATCTGGAGAACCCCAGTCTCGGGGAAGCTCTGAGCCAGGGCGTCAGGTTTACGGCAGAGGAGCTCAGAAGTCTGATTATTCCTTCGGTGAACGAGGGACTTCGGGAGCTTCATCGGGCGGGCATTATCCACAAGGATCTGAAACCCTGGAACCTGATACCGGATGAGACCGGGAAGCATATTGTCATTATTGATTTCGGCATCAGTTCGTCTCTCGGATCCGAAACCGTGATTCTTACCGCCACCGGAGCCACCCTGGCCTATGCTGCTCCGGAAGCTGTTCAGGGGGTTTATCATCAGGAAAGTGATTACTTTTCCTTTGGGATCACTGTTTTTGAGCTTTTTACCGGTTATACCCCCTTTCAGAACCGCGGCATTTCCGACGGTGACATAGTAAGACTGGCCTCTGTAAGCGAGATAGAGTTTCCGGAGGATTTTCCGGAGGATCTCCGGGCTTTGGTGCTGGGGCTGACCTACCGGGATCTTACCCACAGGAAGGATCTCAGGAACCCGAACCGCCGCTGGGGCTACGAAGAGGTGCAAAGCTGGCTCCGGGGCGTCCGGCTCCCCATCCCCGGGGAGACTCCGGAGGCGCTTTCGGGAACGGCGCTTTATCAGCTCTCCTTTCTTCCCTACAGCTTTAACGGACAGAAGTATGTCCGGGAACGGGATTTGCTCCGGGAAATGCTCCGCTGTCCGGACCAGGGGCTTCGGGAGCTGGGCCGGGGCATCCTGGCCCATCATTTCGGTCTTTTTGATGAAAATAAGGCCGGGAAATGCATTCGCGCTGCAGGAGAGCTTAATGAGGACAGCCGGCATAATTTTCTGGTGTTTTTCCGGCTCATGTACGATTTAATGCCGGATTACAAAAGGTTTTTCTGCGGGGGAAGAGAGTTTGCCGGCATCCGGGAATTCGCGGTGATGGCGGCTCAGGTGGCCTCATATTCCAGTACCAGCATGGAGAGCTTCCTGAAATCTCTCAGAATGCTTTTGGAAAGCGGCGCTCTTAAGTACTTTTCTGAAAAGGTGATCCTTAGCCCGCTCAGCGGGGAGGGCTTTTTCAAGGTGCGGGAGCTTATTATGAATAACAGCTTTTCCGACAGCGAATGCGCTTGGATTTTCGGTTATCTTTTCAGTGAGGAGCGCAGCCTGAGAGTGCAGGGAAAGGCCTTTGCGAGTCCCGCGGAGTTTTCTCGGGAGATGCAGCGGCTTTTTGATGACGATGTGGTGGAGTATATGGATTTTCTTTCCGCCGGCAGATCCGAACTGGAATTCTTCATGTCCTTTATGCCGGATTCCGCTTCCCGCATGTACATCGGACAGATTCTGGATGATCTGGAGGAACTTAGCACCGGCCATCGGAGCTACTCGGAAGAGCTGATGCTTAAGGCCGGAGATTTCTTCACTCTGGGCAGTTTTCATCAGGGAAGAGACGGCAGCAAAATTCCTCTGGAGTGGCTGGTTCTCAAAATCGAGGGTAAGAGAGCTCTTCTCCTTAGCCGCTATGCTCTGGCCAGAAGGCCGTATCATGGCACATTTGAGGATACGGACTGGGAAAACTGCGATCTCCGAAAATGGCTGAACGGCACCTTCTTTAATCAGGCGTTTTCCGGAAAGGAGCAGCTCAGGATTCCTCTGGTTACCACAGAGAACCCTGATAATGCCCGCTACGGCACCAGAGGAGGAAATGCCACGGATGACCGGGTATTTCTGCTCAGTGCGGCCGAGGCGGAGCAATATTTCCGCACTGATGCCGGAAGACGCTGCGCTCCCGCTTCCTATGCCGGATACAGCGACAGCGGCTTTTGCTACTGGTGGCTCCGTACTCCGGGGTACAGTCCCAGTGACGCCGTCTGCGTTTATCCGAACGGCGCCGTCTATCTTTACGGACATAATGTGAATATTGATGACACCATGGTGCGGCCAGCCCTGTGGTACACCCTTTGTATCTGAGTCCGCGCCTTTGCCGTTCCGGGATTCCCGTCATCTCTGCGCGGGGTTCTTTATGGCTGTATCACTATGGTGATATAACTTTGCAAAGTTTTCTTAGGAAATTGCATGAGTAAAACGCTGACGATTTACCATGGTTCGCAGCATATCATTGAAGCTCCGGTATACGGCGCCGGACGCAGGAACAATGATTTCGGGGTGGGTTTTTATTGTTCTGAAAGCAAAGACCTCGCCAAGGAATGGGCCGTTTCCTCTTTTCGGGACGGTTTTTGCAATAGATACGCTTTGGATACGGAGCGTCTCAAGGTTCTGCAACTTAACAGCCCGGATTACACGGTGCTTAACTGGATGGCCGTTCTTCTGGAGCATCGTCTCTTTGCTCTTAAAACTCCTGTGGCAAGAAGAGCCCGGGCATTTCTTACGAATAACTTCGGCATCAGCGTTGATGATTATGACCTCATTATTGGTTACCGGGCCGATGATTCCTGTTTTGCTTTTGCCGAGGCGTTTTTGAATAATGCCATCACGGCGGAGCATTTGGCGCGGGCCATGCGTTCCGGTAAATCGGGGGAACAGCTCGTTTTAAAATCAAAGCTTGCCTTTTCCATGCTCCGGTATGAAGGTTTTGAGCCGGCCCCAAAGGAGATTTGCTTAATTCGGCGTCGGAGCAGGGATGAACAGGCTAATCAGATGTATCAGACCATCCTTGAAGAAGAGACAGACGGCGAAGAGACAGCAGGACTTTTTATTCAGGACATCATAAGAGAGGATATTGGCAATGATGATCCGCGCCTACCCCGAAATGTATCTCCCTAAAGCTCAGGCTGTTTTAGGCGAAGCTCTGGACTATGCCGTAAATTCCTGCGGCATGTCCGGAGAGGATTTCATTAATATGTTTACAGTAACTTCCGTCAGCAAAAGAATGGCAGTGGGAGAACCTGCTGTTCTGGCGGGTAAAAGCGGTATTGAGATAGCCATTGATACAGTGTTTGAAGCTACGGGAAAAATTCTTGATATTCCTCCCGGGGAGAGCTTTTTCAGATCTGCGGAGTACTGGATCGGCTGGGCTGTTGCCTGGTATCAGTGGTATTCCGCGAGAAGCTACGGCGAGATTTTTCAGGCAATGTCTTTTACGGATCTCGAGAGTATGTACGGCACTCTTCATGAAGCGGATGTTTCCAAATTTGCCGAAATCGCCAATGATCTGGTACGAAAATGCTTCCCGGATACCAATCTTAGGCGTTTTCGCCTGTTATACGGCTGCACCCAGGCAAAGTTATCCCGGCTTTCCGGGGGTTCCCTGAGTTCCATTCAGATGTATGAGCAGCGACAAAAGAATATTAACAAGGCCAGCGCCGAGAGCCTGTACCGGTTAAGCAGGGTGCTGGGCTGCGCCATGGAGGATCTTATTGAAAAGTGAGGAAACTGTCTGAGAGTGATGGAAGGGGCAGGAGCGGAGGATATGCGGCAGGAATGAGCTCTGAAATTTACCGGAAGCCGATGCTTTTTACGCTGTGATAAATACAACTTTCGGACATTTTCGGACATTGCCGAAACCGGGGATATTATTGCTTGAAAGGGGCTCTTCGTGATAAAATTAAAACATTACGGGGAAAACAGCTTCCCGGATGATCACGAAAACAAAATAAATCAAAGAAAAGATAAATAAGGAAAGGCAGTAAAAAAGACAGCAGGATAAGAAAAGAGGCAAAAGAAATGAAAAAGACCAGAAAAGCGGCGGCTCTGCCGGAATCACGGCCTGAAGTAATCAACTTCGTGTGCCGGTATGACCTTAAGTTCAATCATGCCCGGGTGTATGACGACCGGAAGAAGAAAATGAAGGCCGGTTACCGGAAGCACAAGAACCAGCAAACGCTGTGTGACGAAAACAAGTCCGCAGCGTTTTTTGTTGCTCCTTTCATTACTCACCCTCTGAAGACTTTGGTCTCGTTTTCTTAATCCCCAGATTCTTAACAGTTCTGTTATCCGTTCCCTGATTCAGCGACCTGCTTCCTCTTTCCCGGTTCATATTTTCCAGTCCGCCTTTGCTCTCTGCCCGTCATTTCAAGGCTTTGCTTAATCCCTGCGAGCTTTCCGTCTTATCCTGACTCGGGATACGGCCGTAAAAAAGCTCATAATTCCGAATTACGGAATGCTGTTTTGAGCCGGGGAATTGGGGAATTCCGTCCCGGATTTTTTTTGCGAAGCTCAAAAAAAGGAAAGGGGGCTATCATAGCCCCCGTAAACTGCGGAACGTCCCTGTTCCAAGAATTCGGTCATATTTTGGCTTCTTCCCTGAAGCCGGAGCGGAACTTCCCTGTTCCCACTTCCGATATCTTAATTTTAAATCATGGCGGATTTAAAACAATCCGGCAAAATGCTTCCCGATTTAATGGCTTACAGCATTATTTTTGAAAGGAGCTGGAAAAGGCATGTTTTAAGGGGGCTTTTGCATATCGGCAGCAGCAGCGGGAAAATATTTTTCCGAAATACTCCCGGAAATAAATGGCAGATATCGCACAGGAATGCAGATAATTATGCCATCATCTTGTATGGCCTGAGGCTTCAGTCGGCACTGTCTTTGGCTGTATCTCGTGGTATCAGCATCCCTTTAGGATGCTTGTAAACTGATCCCGAAAATCGGGTAGTAAGTCTGACAGGTTGATGGCATGTCAGAACTTCCTCCCTGATCTGATTTTGGGAGCAGATATGAGACATGCATGGACTAAAGAACAGATTGCAATCCTAAGCAAAAATCCAAATGTTATAAGATTTTCTGAGAAGAATGGCGGATTGTACTTAACGAGGGAGTTTATAAAACGGTTATATGAAACCTGGTCAGTAAAAAAATCACTGCAAACAATAGAGTCATTCTTCAAAACCTGCGGTTTTCCCTGCGACATCATACCTAAGGAGTACTTCTATCGCATAAATGACCGTCTTAAAAAAAACGATGCAAAGAAGTCTCCTCAGAGCGTTTCCGATAATCCATCTGCCGACAGATCCAATGATATCAGGAGCACCCGCCTAAGTCAGTACGCAGACCATCCTCTTGTCGTTAAAGGTTCCAATAACCGTTACTGTCTCGGCGATGAGTTCTATAACGAGGCTCTCCGGCTGTTTCAGCTGGGATTCAGCATTCCTCAAATTCTTGAAGTGTACGAGATAGACGCTTCCGTCATCCCTGCCGGCACGCTGAAAAAAATCAGTCAGAAGCTGGCCTGCTGGAAGAATACAGCGGCAGCCGGCACTCTTACGGCTGAACAGCGCTGCCGGTATGCCAGAAACCGAACAAAACTCCTGGAGGATGAGATCGCCAGTTTTTTTGCCGGCGTAAAGGCGAAAATTCCTTCAATGACACGCGCTGAGCTTAGAGATTTATGCCGATTTGCAGATGCGCTGCCGGCTGATGCGGCGCAGGGGTACGGCAAAAATGAACTGATAGCCATGTGCGGGCTCTCAAAAACCAGGTACTACCGCATTCTGTCGGATGAGTCCTATGTCATGACGGAGGAGCTTCGCAACAGCAGGGATGATGAGGACGTGAAAAAAATCAGGCAGGTGCTGGAGCGGTATCCCTTCCCCATGGGAATAAGGCAGATCTTCATGCAGCTTCCCCGTGTCACCGGGTTGTCCTTCAGCCTTAACAAGCTGCGCCGGCTCCTGAAAAAGTACGGCATCTCCTGCCAGGTGCGACGGCCCAGGAACGCCAACAGAGCAAAGCGCGAATGGCTTAAGGAGCGCGTAAAGCCCAACCTGCTCCGCCGCAGATTCCGGCTGCACCGTCCCGGGGAGGTAGTCCTCTCCGATGTCACGTACCTGACCTACGCTCACGGAAGCAGACGGGCCTACGGCTCATCGGCAATAGATCCGGTCACCGGCAAGCTGCTGACCTTCTGCGTAAGCAAAAACAACGACCTTGCTCTGGGGCTGAATACCCTGACAAAGCTCTCGGAAGTCCCGGGACTGGAGCATGCCCTGTTTCACAGCGACCAGGGAATCCTGTACCTGACTGACGAGTTCCAGAACCGAGTCCGGGAAATGGGCATGACGCAGTCCATGTCC
>NZ_JBGVBR010000003.1:0-3783 GCF_045225735.1 Succinimonas sp.
GACAAAAACGAGGGGAAAAAGCTCAGGCTCTCCGCAAACGTTTTCGGGAAAATAAAAGTTCCCAGCTCTTTTTTCAGGTTTCTGCAGGCATTTTTGACCGCGGCTGTCCCTTCCGGCAGATTTTTTTGAGAGTTCGGTTCCCGGTAACACATTCCGTTTTCCGGGAAAAGACTTCCTCCCCGCTTGCGAACGGATAAAACGGCATTCGTAACAGGCTGCCGGAGCGGGAGACTCGTTTTGGTACCTCCGGCCCCTCTCCCAAAAGTCTCCTGATGGGCTATAATGAACCGGTCGTAACAACTGCAACTTCTCCGGAATCATCATATGGAACTTTCCTCCGCCGCTATCGGCAGTAAAATCACCTTCGGCTCCTATTTCACGGAAAACGCAGAGGACAAGGCTCCCCTGTCCTGGATAGTGCTGGATCGGGATGACAGCGCGGTTCTCCTTATTACAGAGCTTTGCATTGACTCCGGGGTATACAATCCGGGATGCGATGATATCACCTGGGCGGAGTCCTCCTGCCGGAAATGGCTTAACGGGGATTTTTTCAGCGAGGCTTTTTCCGCTGCCGAACAGGAGCTCATCCTGGAAACCGCTGTTACCACTCCGGATAATGCCCTTTATCATACCAAAGGGGGAGCGGACACCCGGGATCGGGTATTTGCCCTGAGCCTTGAGGAGGTTAAAAGGTATCTCCCGGACAACGAGAGCCGCAAGGCCGTGCCTACCCCGTACACGCTCTCCAAAAATCTCTGGACCCACAAGGATAAGACCTGCTACTGGTGGCTGAGATCCCCGGGCATTATGCAGTACAATGCCGCAGCCATTTACTATTCGGGGCTTATCAGCGATATCGGCTGCTTTGCCGGCGACGAAAAGGTGGCATACCGGCCGGCTGTCCGAGTGAAGATCTGATCGGAAAAGCCGGTAATTGTCTCTGCCGGACTTTGCGCCTCATCTCAGTCTCCTGCCTCTGAAATAGCGCGAAATCCCCCAGGGAGCCCCTGAGCTCATTGCCTTCCCGGTTCCCCCGGCAGGCTTCAGAAGGCGCCCTGCCGCCAGTCGTCATCTCGGCAATTTGCTCCCCGTCATATGTCAGGGCAAGACGCTGTATTTTCAGTAAGACATGGCATTATATTTTGCCGTTGTGTCATAATCCTCCAGGCGACGTTTATCGGCCTTTTCCGCAGCAGCTATTTCTGCCGCCGCGCCCCGCTTATCAGCGCAAATCCCGTCGCCGGCGCCGGTTTTTCAGGTTATTACATGCAAGTTTCAGCATTATTTCCGGCACCGGAAAAACTGGCTGTGTTTTGTCTCAAAATTGCCACCGGCGAGTTTACAAATGCAACTAATTAAAATAACATTTGTTAAAAGACAAGAAATTTCGAAGGAAGTATAAATAGAGAAATCAAGGGGAACGCCTTTTGGGCGTTATCGAACCAGTGATATGTCAGTGACAATAGTATATCGTCAGGTTTTCGATTCGAAATGCAGGAGGGCGCGGCTATGCAAAGATCATTTCCGGGATATGCTTTCCGTAAATTTTCAGGAGGCTTCACGCTTATTGAACTGGTCTGCGTTATTGCGATTTTGGGAATTATGGCTGCTTCGGCCGCTCCTAAATTCGTTGCGCTGCAGACCGATGCCAGAGTGGCCAGGCTGATGGCTCTCAAGGGCGCTCTCAAGTCCGCCGATACCATGATTACCGCAAAGGCGCTGGTTCAGGGATCTTCCCTGGACGGGGATTCGTACGCCGGCGGTGGCTATTTTGAATACAACGGCGTTAAATACTCCAAGAAATACGGTCATATAGATCGCAACAACATGGGGTATTTTATTGAGGGAACTCCTCCCGGTCTGATAGACGGTAACAAGATTGCCAAAAGCCGTACCGGAAATGTTAACGGTTACCAGTTCGACTGCAGGAATTTCAAGGGGGTCTGCGCTTATGACTGGTGCGACTGCTGGGCAAATAATACCAAAATCAAGGAATTCCCGAATAACAACAACGTTGTAATGGGGGACAGCGGCCAGAAGTCAGGAGATGCAGCCAAAGCGGCGCAGTATTTTATTCCCCGCGGCATGGAACCGAGCAAATTTGAAACGGACAAATGCCTCGTGGTATATCAGCAGCCAGTTCTGCTGAATGACAAGAAAACTATATATCCGTCGAAGGTGGGGATCGTAAGCGACGGCTGCTGATCTCTGCATCTCTGGCGAAGCGCCAAGGACAGCGTGATCTGTCCTTTTTTGATTCCGCATTGCAGGACAAAAGCCCGGTAACTCACGCTCGCGCTTCCCTGCGGATGACTTACCGCGCCGCGCGCAAAGCGAAACAGCGGCAGATCTTCCGGCGGAAACGATCCGGATCACAGGCCCGCACTAAAAGCGCCCCGAAAAACTCCCGCTCAGGCTTGCATAAGATGCATGTGAGGTTAAGGCTTGCGGAGCAAACAGATCCCTCTGCCTGACTATTTTCAGAAATCTTTCCGTCCTTGCTGCCTTGCCCTGCTGCTTCACGCAGGGATCCTGCCGCCTGCCGTCATCACCGTAAATTGATCCCCGTCATATGTCAGGGCAATGCGTTGTCTTTTTAGTGAGGTATGCGGCATTATATTTTGGCCGTTATGTCATAATCTTCCAGGCGACGTTTGTTGGCCTTTTTTGCCGCAGTTTTCCCTGCTGCAGTTTTTTCTCTCTGCCGCAACCTCCCGTGTTTTTTGTTACAGGTAAAGCTATGCCCGCACGCAAGTTTATTTCGAAATCCGGTATCGTTCTGGGGACGATCCTTCTTCTGAGCGCGGCTTTTCCGGCGCTCGCCGCAGCGGAAGCCTCCGGCTGTCAGGATATCGTGATTGAAAGTCGTTCTCTGAAAATCTGTCCCGCATTCATTATCGGCGCCGCCGACGGCTCCTCCGGCAGCGCGGAGTTCCCGGCAGAGCAGATCGGCGTCTATGACAATAAACCCGTTTATTCCGGAACAAATGTTCCTGCCCGGGATCCGGAAATTCTGGGATATGTTTCGGATGAAAACGGCGGCTTTATCCTGAAAAGCTCCCTCACCTTCAAATGCCGCAAAAAAGCTCCCGACTGCGCTCCGGACAGTCTCGGGGCCCGGAAGCTGAGCAAAACCGTATATCTGATAAAGCCCGGCAGCATCGCGGAGTGGCAGGATCTGTACCGGATCATTGCGGCCCTCCCTGATGTTACCGGCATCACCATCTCCAAAGACTATGGCATGAAAATGAATCTCCGTTAGCAGGAGCAGTTTTCAGAAAAATATCATCCTGCGAGGAAGCAAAAGTTATGAAACCGCGTTTTAGCAAATTGTCCGCCTTCATTTTTTCAGCCATTGCCCTGACAGCCTGCGGCGGGGGCGGCGGAAGCAGCGGAGGAGACAGCAATAACAATAACGATGACAATGGCCGGGAAGAGGCCGTTTATCTCTCTTTTCATGTTCTTGACGGCGATATTGAAAACGCCTACGTTTACGCCGACCTGAACCGCAATTACCAGTGGGACTCCGCAAAGGAACCCCGGGCCAGAACCGATTCCCGGGGCCGGGTAATTCTGGACATCGCCAAAAAGGAACTTAATGAAACCGGGGACACCCGCCTTCTGATTATCGCCGCCGCCGGAAGCAGCGCAAGGGATCATGTTTACGGCTCCGAAACCGCCCTGGCCGCCCCCTTCACCATGTCCCGGAATATCTTCGTTAACCGGGAGACTCCGGATTACACCACCTTTACCATCTCCCCCTTCAGCACCCTGGCAGATATC
>NZ_JBGVBR010000004.1:0-8459 GCF_045225735.1 Succinimonas sp.
GGGGTACCGCAGGCAAAGCCGCATCCCAGGCTCCGACATGCTCCTCAGAAAAGCTGCGCCAGAGTCAGGGTAACCGCCAGAGTCAGGTTGATTACGCTGGCGGCAATGGAGGTCTTTTTAAGACAGGGATCCAGAGTAACGCCGCTGTTCTGTTCGGAGGTCACAAAGGCGGTGACCTTAAAGAAGGGGATCATCACCGGAAGAAGCAGGAGAGCCCACCAGGAATTGATTATCACGCCGGCCGCAAAAAGAAGGAGCACTGCCGCATTGCAGAGGCACCAGTGATACACCCGGCCGCCGGAAAGCCCCAGACGCACCACCACGGAATTCTTGCCGCCCTTGATGTCGCTTTCATAATCCCGGAGATTGTTTACATTGAGCACCATAATGGCCATAAAGCCGGCGGAGCAGCCGGTGATAATCCCGAGGGCGCTGACATCATGGGCGATCATGTATTCGGCCCCCATGACGGACACCAGCCCGAAAAATATAAACACCGAAAGATCCCCCAGCCCCATGTAGCTGTAGGCAATGCCGACGGTGTAGGTTACCGCCGCCGCCACAGCCAGAGCCCCCAGAAGGCAGAAGCCCAAAAGCGCCGCCGGACTCTCCATAAAGGCCAGGAGGAGAGCAATGCTGCCCGATCCCAGAGCCAGGATGCCTGCAGCAAAAATCCCCCGGAGAAGCTCCTTCCGGGTCATGCCCCCCTGCTGGAGCACGCTGATGCGCCCCGCCCGCTCCTTGTTGTCAACCCCGGAAACGCTGTCCCCGTAGTCGTTGGCAAAATTGGACAGGATCTGAAGGAGCACCGCTGTTAACAAGATAAAAAAAGCAAGAATACCGGTTTTCCAGGGGGAAACAGCGGTTTCCGGTGATTCCAGGCACCCCAGCACCACTCCCAGAAGCACTGCGGAAAGGGACAGGGGCAGCGTTCTTAACCGCATGGCCTCCAGCCATTTTTTTAAGACGGAACCGGAATATCCTGCCGCCGTTGCGGCGGCAGGATCGCCGCCCTCGGCATTTCCGCCGGCGATATTTACGTTGACATTAACGTTGACATTAACGCTGATATTAACGCTCTCATCCCTGCTGCCGTTATTGCCAGCATCGCTATCGCTCATTTCCGGTCTCTCCTTCTTCTTCATCATCTTCTCTGCATCATCATTGATTTCAATCCTTCTGATGCTCCGCTTAGCTCCGATACTGCGCCATAAGGCGGTCGATTTCCTGGGTGACTCTCTTTTCCGATACCGGGTAAAGAGTGCCCAGACTCTGGGCGAAGAGGGACACCCGGAGCTCCTCCAGCATGTACTTCACCAAGTGCACCTCCCGGGGCAGCGTCTTTCCGGCAAACATCCCCAGCAGGGATTCATACCGTTCCTCCGCAGCCTGGCATTTCAGCATCAGCATGCGATCCCGGGCCGGATCCCGGGGCAGTCTTTCTATTCTCTTCAGCATGGCGTCAAGATAGCGGGTCAGCTCCGGATAGTATTTCATGGTGGCGGAGGTGGCGAAGCCCTTGCAGATAAGGCGGTTAAGTTCGCCGCCGATATCGCTGAAGGCATAGGCGGTCTGAAGATCCATGCGGCCCCGGAGATGCTTTCTGACCTCGTTGGAGCGGAGGAGGATCTTTTCGGCCTGTTCGGCGAGGAGAAGCACCCGATCATAAATGGAGGATTTCGCCTCCTCCACAATGCGATCAAAGGAGGCCTGTTCCCGGGAGATACCCCCCAGAGATTCCATAATGTCATCAAGAGCCAGGGATTCCAGATCGGATATCAGAGTCTGCACGCTCCCCACGGCATTAAAGTACATGGCCAGCTTGGCCCGGTTGGGCAGCTTGGTTTCCAGATAACGCAGGGGGCTCGGGATGGAAAGCATGATAAGACGCTTTTCGCCCTGCCACATTTCGCGATCCGCCTCCTCCCGGGAACCGTAAAGCTCCAGGGTGACGCCGTCTCCGGCATCGTGGAGGGCCGGATAAGCTACTACCTCGAGACTGCCGGTTCGCCGGGTTTCGGTTTCGGGAATGGATCCGAAGGTCCAGGAAGCGGATTTGGTCTTCCGGGGAGCGTTTTTCAGGACCTCGGCCAGGGTGTTTTTCACATCCTCCTTGAGCTGATGCTTCAGGATGCCCAGATCCCGTCCTTCGGCGATAAGCCGCCCCTTGGCGTTCACAATCCGGAAATAAAAGCTTAGGTGCCGGGGGAGATTCTCCAGGGCAAAATCATCCCTCTTTATGACCGTGCCGGCCATTTTGGTCATTTTTGCCGTCAGGGCATCCCAAAAGTAGCCGTCAGCGGGACTCAGACTTTCATTAAGGGCTTTGGCATGATCCGGGGCCGGCACAAAGGAACGCCGCAGTGCCTTGGGGAGAGAACGGATAAGCTCGGTGAACAGCTCCAGGCGCAATCCCGGAATCAGCCACAGAAAAACATCCTCGGGGATCTGGTTAAGTACGGTGATGGGAATAACTGCGGTTACGCCGTCATTCTCCCGGGTAGGATCGAAATTGTAGGTAAGAGGAATCCTGAAATTCCCGATTTCCAAATGATCCGGGTAGAGATCCGCGCTGATCATGGAGGTATCCCGCTTCTTCAGCATTTCCAAATCGTAGTTCAGGAATTTGGGATCCGTCTTTTCCTTGCCCTGCCACCATTTCTCAAAGGTACGGGCGTCTGCGATATCCTCCGGGATTCTCTCGTCGTAGAAGGCGAACAGAGTCTCCTCGCTTACCAGAATATCGCGGTGGCGGGACTTTTCCTCCAGATCCTCCACCTTCTCCACCAGATCCAGATTGTGCCGGAAGAACGCCGCCCGGGTGAAGAATTCGCCGTTCACCAGCCCTTCCCGGATCATAAGCTCCCGGCAGAGGACGGGATCGTGCCGGGTATAGTTCACCGTGCGATCCGCAAACAGGGTAAGTCCCAGAAATGTGCCCTTCTCATGAGCCATCACCGCACCGTTCTTCTTGCTCCAGTACTCATCGCTCCAGGAGTAGCGCACCAGATGCGGGGCCAGCTTTTCCAGCCACAGGGGATCGATAGCTGCCACGGTACGGGCATAGACCTTGGAGGTTTCCGCAATTTCCGCCGCCATCACCCAGACCGGGGGCTTTTTGACAATGCCGGATCCCGGGAAAATAAAGAATTTGGTGCCCCGGGCGCCCTGATACTCGTAGCCTTCGGAGGATTTCATGCCGATCTGCCCCAGAATGCCGGAAAGGAGGGAGATGTGAAGTTCCTCGTAGGTGGCGGGCTCTGTGTTTTCCTTAAAGCCCAGTTCTTCGGAGCACTCCCGGAGCTGGGAGAGGATGTCAAACCATTCCCGCATTCTCAGGAAGGAGAGGAATTCCTTCTTCATGGTCTTCTTCATCTGGGAAGCAGTCTCTTCCTCCCGGATCTTCTGAAGATAGTCATATAGCTTCAGAATGGAGACAAAATCAGACTTCTCATCATTAAAGCGGGCATGACTGGTATCCGAGGCCTGACGAAGGTTCATGGGCCGCTCTCTCACGTCTCTGGCGGAAAGTGCCGCTGTGATGATCAGAGTTTCCCGGAGAGCTCCCCGCTTTGAGGCTTCCGTTAACATACGGGAAAACCGGGGATCACAGGGGAACCTTGCCATAGTCTTCCCCACAGCGGTAAGACGGATAGTTCCGGAGGCATCCTTTTCGATAGCTCCCAGCTGTTCCAGAAGGTTAATGCCGTCAGTAATCAGGCGGTTTTCCGGGGGATCGATAAAGGGGAAGCCCCCGATATCGCTGATCCGGAGGGACAGCATTTTAAGGATTACCTGCGCCAGGTTGGTTCTCTGGATCTCCGGCGGCGTGAATTCCGGCCGGGACAGAAAATCCTCCTCGCTGTAGAGTCTAATGCAGATACCGGCGGAAAGACGGCCGGAACGGCCCTTGCGCTGATTGGCGGAGGCCTGAGAGATTCTGGTGATGGGAAGCCGCTGCACCTTGGTACGGGGGCTGTAGAAGCTGATGCGGGCCGTACCGGGGTCGATGACGTAGCGGATGCCGGGAACGGTAACCGAGGTTTCGGCTACATTGGTGGCCAGGACAATTCTTCTGAGGCCGTGCTCCTGGAACACCCGGTTCTGCTCGGTATTGCTGAGACGGGCGTACAAAGGCAGGATCTCGGTGCCCTTGAGATTGCATTTCCCCAGAAAGGAAGCCATGTCGGCAATATCCTTTTCGCCGTTCAGGAACACCAGTATATCCCCCAGAGGATCTTCCTGAGTGAGTTCATCCACGGCTCTCAGCACGGCATGCTGAAGATCGTCATCGTCAATTTCCGGCTCGTCGCCGTCCTCCTGGATCTCATTAAGGGGCTCGTAACGCACCTCCACCGGATAGGTGCGGCCCGCAATAAGCTTTATGGGAGCATTGTCAAAGTGGCGGGAAAACTTTTCCACATCTATGGTGGCCGAGGTGATGATAAGGCGGAGATCCTTTCGTTTTTTCAGGAGATCGTGCAGAAAGCCCAGAATAAAGTCGATATTGAGGCTGCGTTCATGGGCTTCGTCCACAATGAGGACTTCGTATTCATTAAGCCAGCGATCGTTTTCCAATTCCGAGAGCAGGATACCATCAGTCATGAGCTTGATAATGGTGTTATCTGCCGTGCGATCTCCGAAGCGCACCTTGTATCCCACTGTGGTGCCCAGGGGAACCCCCAGCTCCTTGGAAATACGATCGGCCACCGTGCGGGCGGCCAGTCTCCGGGGCTGGGTATGCCCGATCATCCCCCTTCTCCCCAGACCGGCCTCAAGACAGATTTTAGGAAGCTGGGTGGTTTTGCCGGAACCGGTATCGCCGGCGATAACCACCACCTGATGCTTTCTGATAAGTTCGGCTATCTCTTTATGATGCTGGCTTACAGGAAGGCTTTCCGGGTAGGAAACTTCAGGTATGGTTGCGGCTCGGGTTTTGGCCTTTTCAATAGCGGCAGCCGTTTCCAGGGCCAGCACCTCAACCTTGGTTTCATCCGGGTTTCGTACCGGCTTTTCCCGGGTGCCGAATACTCCTCTGGCTTTGCGGAGGATGCGGGTACTGTCCGAGATCAAAGCTTTCTTAAGAGCGTCCCGGAGAGAATTGTAGGTAATCTTAACGTCCATATTCACCATCTTTCCGGGGGATCTGAGCCCGGAAACTTATCAAGTATGCTGCGTTTCAAATAATGTCAGCGGTTCAGCCGCGTGATTATACCAAAAGGAAGGGGGCATGAAGGACATGGGAGAGAAAAGGTTTTGCGGATGAATGCGGGAACAAGGTGCGGACAAGTCTGGAACAGTAGCTCATGGGAATCGTGGTGGCAGTGTCTTGATTCTGTGTTTGCAAACGACTGTATCGTGAGCAGGAAAGATCTGAGAGAGGTAATTTTCGAGGAGCAGGAAAAAGCTGCGAAGCGTTATGGGATAAAGGGGCGTAGGGTTCCGGCGAGTGATTTTGAAAGCGTATTCAGAAATGTGATGCAGTCGTTTTTTTTTTGTGCAAAATAGTGATAATGGGAAAGGTTATATGAAATACATTCTTGAATATAGTCAAAGATTGTAATTTAGGGAAGATTTAACTAACTAATATTGAATTATGAGGGTAAAAATGTTTGTTTTGAATGAAGACGATTTAAAGAAATTACCTTTTAGCCCTAAACCACTAATAAACACAAATCCTAGTTCAGAACAACTTAGAAATATTCAAACGGCGTGCAATATTCCTCAAACAGATAAAATTATAGGGATTATTGATACAGGAATAATTTTTAAAAATGGAAAAAAAGGTTTGGTTTTTACCGATAAAAAAATATATAACAAGAGTCTAGGGGAAGATCCTTTCTCTCTAACTTGGGAACTTTTTGCTGGTTGCAGTCTTAAAAAAGGTAAACTTGCTGTTTACACTCAAATTGATAATGTTGAATACGAATTCTCAAATGGAGTAGACAATGATGAATTATATACTAATTTATGCTGGATACAGGAAATAGTGACACAAAAAATCTCGTTATCGGATAGTAAACAAAACGCCAATTATTCAAGCACATTAGACGAAACTATTATTTTAAAAAAATCCAAAACATTTAACTATTCTAACAATAAAGATATTTTTATTGATTTGGAAGAACTTAAAAATATATCACACGGATATGTTAATTTAAATCCAAAAGACCATCAGTTAGTAAACATCAGAAAAGCATGCAGAATACCTGATTCTGAAAAGATACATGGGATTATTGATACTTCACTATTCAATTTAGGTAAAACGGGAATAGCCTTTACAGAAAAAGCTATTTATGTTAAATCTTTTTTGAACGAACCCTTTAATTTTAGCTGGAAACATCTTATCAATTACGAAATCATAATGGGAATCACATGTGTTTATATTACTGTTGGTTCTACTGATTATGAATTTAATACTGATGATGATGTACCTAAAGCAACGTTGATAAACATCCTAAGATCTTTACAATTCTTAATCCGAGAAAAGATTAAAAGAAACGAATCTTAAATCTCTGACAACATTACTTAAAAACCTTCAAAAAAAACAGTACCAAGCAGACGTAAACAGGAACGTGCAAAAACTTCGGTACTGTACTGCTATAAGCTTGCCTTTTCGGTTGCCCCAATTTCAGGCTAGTGCTCTGATAAGGGGTTCTCGTATACTAAATTCTGATATATAGTGGAAATAAACATGAATAACTCGACAAATAATCAAGCATCTAGAAATGATAACACTAGCAATACAAACAATGATGCCATTAGTCAAATATTCAATATTATTTTGCCTGAAAAAAGAACCTCGCAAGCTAAAAATCACAGATCAGATACATCTTCAAATGATCATGACAACGCAATAACAAATATCTTTTCTGGTTCTGAAAATATAGGCAAAGCAGTAGAAAAGATTAAAAATTCCAACGTATCAAAAAATGTCAGCAACTTTATTTCAAAACTCTATGAATCTCCTAGTACGACGGAATCTGACGAGGTGGAAAAGAAAGCAGATGTCTCACATCCGATTATAAATTTAAATCGTTACTGCACCTCATGCGGTTATGCATTGGGACCAAACTTAAAGTTCTGTCCAAACTGTGGAGTAAAGCTTGATAATCAATCCCAATCAGTTAACAACACTCAGGAAATCACATATAAAAATAGTAACATACCTGTTGAAAATTCCAAATCTATCGACATCCCCAAGAATAGTGTGATTCTCCCAACAGATCAGCAATCCAAGACTGAAAATGATCTAAGCCTAGAACAATTATTCAAACTAATCTGGCCTGAACAAAAAACTTCTTGTTATAATGATACATCGGATGATGGTGAAATTATTGATAATTACTCTATTGAAGGATTATTTAGAATTATTTGGCCTGAAAAAAGTACTTCGTTAGTACTTGATTCCGGTCGCGAATCTGATGTAGAAAACACGACACCAGCTCCTGTACCAAAATTTGAAGTATCAGAAGTTGTATTATTGCAGGAACAGGAAAAAGCAAAATTTTGGAATACGAATCTTAATCTTCAGCTTTTTACGCTTGCAGTAATTATTATGATTGTTAGCATGATTTCGTTATATTTATCTTACTATTTTAGTTCCGGAGGTGCTGCAAATGATTTGGCAAAAATATTAAATACAGCAATTAATACGTTTTTTGCCAATGATGTTGAATTAGATTTCACTGATAAAGAACATTTATTAGCTAGCCTTGATGCCTATAAAACACAAGGATGGCAGGATGTAGTAGCTTATTTTACACATCTTAAAGATCGTGCCATTTTCTATTCACAAATTATAACATCAGCTCCATTTGTTTTGTATTCAACTATTACGCTATGGGCTTTTACCATTTCAATCGGAGCATCAAGAATTTTTAAAAATCTTAGCTTATCACACCATAAAATCATGGTTGATAGAACAACATTGATTTCATTTATAGGCATTATAGGTGGTGCAGGCGGTGTAATTGCAATATGTCATCCCATAAGTCTATACTGGAATTCATTGTTAATGTTTATTTCTCTCAACTTAATTGTATTATCTGGTAATTGGCTAACTCTTAGATTTTTTTCAGTAAAAGGGGCTCTCAGCACAGTATCCTCTGGCAATGTTCCAAGCAAACCATGGTCATGGCACGTATGGCTGAGTAACATCTGTGTCGTTACTTGTCTATTAATGATAGATTCTATTATATTACCTATTTATTATTATCTTTACTAAACATATTAATCGAGAGAAGAGTAAACAAGGGAAGTATTACGTTATGAACGAAACACAATCTTTGAATCATACTGATGAAAACACACAGCTTGACGAAGTTGTTGCAGCATGGATAGAATGGCGAAATTGTTGATTATTTGTTTTTACATTTTTATTGTAATCGGTTTTCTATTATATTTTTATATTCTTTTCAAAACTCCAGGACTAGCAAAAAAAAAAAAAAAAAAAAAAA
>NZ_JBGVBR010000005.1:0-12922 GCF_045225735.1 Succinimonas sp.
CCTGACCGAATGCATGAAAAACTCCATCCTCGGCTCTGATATCCCCGGTAATGCTCATCTGTCTCCGCGGCGGCTGCTTTATGGCCAGCTTGCCCCGGATATCGCTCTTAAGTCCCATGGCATTGAGCTTTACGTCATCGCCGATGGAAATCTCCATATCAAGGCCCATGGGGAGAGTGCTGCCCCGCCGGAAATCATAGCCGCCGTCCTTGGTGCGGGACATCTCATGCACGTCCTTGGAGAGAGACACGGAGCTAGCCGGGAGAGAACGCACCTTGATCCGGGCATAAGGCATCGCCACCCGGCCGGAGAGATTGTTAACCTTGTCGGAGAATTCTCCCGCAATATTAACCTTTACAATGCCCTTGCCGTAGCCGAAGAGATCCAGCGGGAGATCATCGGTATCCAGCTTGATCTTGGCCTCCATCTCCGGATCCCAGGCCAGACTGCCTTCCAGGCGGCCGGTCTTGCCCAGAATCCCGAAGGAGCCCCTCATATCCGCGCTGGTTCCATGAAAATTCATCTCGGTATTGATATCGGAAATGTTGCCGAGATCCATGGAAGGGGTAACGCTCATATCCCGGATCCGGACAACACCGTTAAGTCCCGGCTTGGCAAGAGAGCCCGCAAAGCTGCCGCTGCCCTCCAGGAAGCCGGAGGAAGCTGCCACATCCCCCAGCATCTGAGAAATAAGGCCGAGATTGATGCTGTTGATCCGGTACTCTCCGGAAATCAGCTGCTTCTGTCCGGCGGGATCGGATACCGCAAGGTCGGTGTTCAGGGAACCGTTCTTGCCCAGATCCAGCAGGAAGGAGGTATTCAGCTTATCCGGCCGGATCGCGGCGTCCAGAGAAATCCCGTCAAAATGCATTTCCCTCCGGTCGTAAATCAGCTTGCCGGCGGGGATATGCAGGGATGCGGTTCCGTCGGGACGGTTCTTAACCAGCGCCACATCCGCATTGAGCGCTGCGGAAAACGGCAGACTCAGGGTCTCGGGAATGAAGGCTTTGAAGGAGTTCAGCTTGATGTCAGGAGCGGTAAGTCTGACCTTGGCCCGTTCCGGAGACCACATGAGCTCCTGGAAGGTCAGCCGGTTCCCGTTGATAAGCCAGGAATGCTCATTGGCCTTAACCTGAATCCCGGGACTGAGCTGGGTATCAGCCTTGAGGGGAGTTTCCAACTTGGTATTAAGCTCCTTGGTTACCAGATCAAGTTTGGAAATCTCCGCCAGATAGCGGGTTCTCCTGGCATCCATAGAGCCGTGAAGGCCCAGATCCAGATGTCCTGCAATTGTCCGGGCCTTCAGGGTGAGATCATGAGAGTCCTCGCCGCCCTTAAAGGCCAGCTTCAGGGAATCCACCAGCTTTTTCTTGGCATTATAGAGATCGCCGATACTCAGATTCAGTTCGCTCTTGGTCAGCCGTTCATCCTTGGAGGCGGCATCCAGAACAAGATCCAGTCTTCTGATCCTCATATCCTGATAACCGACATCGGGGGATTTCAGGGTGATCATGGCATTGGGGGCGGTAATGCTTCCGGTCATATGGATGTTGCCGGCCACGCTGCCGCTGAGACCGGGGTACAGGAGGGAGAGATCCTTTACATCGATTTCCGAGACCAGATGGGAGCCGGAACCGACATTAGTGATATTGCCGTCTGCGGAGAGGAAATTTTTGCCGCCGTTTTCCAGCACAAGCTGCCGGATCTCGGCATTAAGGTTGCTGTCTGCCTTTATGAGGCTGCTGTTCAGAGTCAGGGGGTAGTTCATTAAGAGTCCGTCAAGACTGAGATCCCGAGCCTCGGCCCGCCAGGAAAGGTCATCAGCCTGCATGACAAACTCCGGCTTCACGCTTAACGCCAGAGCGGCAGGAACATCCGGCACGAAACGGGTCAGATCGGCGGATTTAGCGCTGATCTCCCCCTTAAAGCCGTAAATCTTATCACAATCCGCATGTCCGCTGAGCTTCACCTCATGCTGCTTGTCCGGAGTGTTAACGGCAAGACTCTTAATATCCGCGGACACCATGTCCGTGGAAGCGCTGAGCTTAAGATCCAACTCGGGATAATCCAGAGCCTTTATCCCCTGGGCGGCAACCTGAGCGGTGATGGCCTTAAGAGTGCCGGAAGCCTCGGTGGTCAGAGTCTTTACAGAATAATCGGGTTTCAGAATCGGCCACCCTAGATTCGTCCCCTGCACCTTAGCCTCAAACGGCAGGTACGGAACAAGCGAACCAATTCTGGCATCGGCAATAAGTCCCACCTTGCCGGCAATATCCGCATGAACGCTGAGATCGACAAGATCCCCCTTTCCTTTGGCAGTCAGGGTATGATGGTTCAGAAAATCAAACCATTCATCGTTTTCCGACCAGGCATCCAGGTTAATGTCCATAGGATAGTAATCCCGGAGGGTCATGGCACTGTCCGTGAGTTTGGCATGACCGAGACTGTGATCCACCCGGAAGGTTTTTACGCTGATGTCAGCCCCGATGTAGCTCCCGCTCAGGAAGCCCCGCATGACCCCGGTGTCATAAACTGTCTGATGGTAACGGGCATAATCCAGAGTCAAAGAGTCTACCCTGATTTTTATAGGGAGGAACACCGTGGGCAGTTTCTCAACAGCGCTTTCAACCTCTGTTCTGTTAAAGGGTTCCTTAACCATAGGCGACGGCGGAGAAGGCGGAGACTCCGGAAATCTCTCGTCATGAAGCTGCACATCGATGTAGCTGGCATCGGCGGTATAAACAGTAACCGTATCATCCTTAAGGCCGGCCCGGAGATAGAGATCGGCTACCGCCACATCCACCACCTCCGAAAGCATCAGGAAATTCTTCACCCGCACGGAATCCGCATGAACATCCAGGGGAATGGAAATAAAGCTTTCCTCGGCGGGAGCTTCCTCCTCCTCTTCGTTTTCAAGTTCCGGATCGGTATTAATGGCCGGGGCCGGAGCGATGTTCGTCGTGGGATCCGGCACCTCCGGACTTACCCGGATCATGCGGCCGGTTTCATAATCCCGGGCCCAGGAAGCGGTCTCCCGCAGCCTGGCCGCCAGAAAATCTCCGATATACGGCATGTCCAGAGGCTTGTTTCCGATCACCAGAAGCACATCCTGAGCCCGGAGATCGTCAACGGTAAAGTGGCCCAGAAAGATCCCGGTAAGGTTGTACTGGATCTCGAACTCCTTCGCCGACACCGTGATCACATCCGGAATAACCAGACTGAAATCCTTGATATAAAAGCCCCGGCCCAGATGTCCGGCTACCAGAGTGCCCTTTAAACCGTCCACCTTGTCAGTGGCCATAGTCCAGGCAAATCCGGAGCCCCGGGAGGTAAAAAGAACCATGAGACAGCCAGCCGTGCCCAGAATGGATAAACCGATAACGGTTCTTACGGACACCGCAAAGATCTTCCAGGCGAGACGGGCCCAGAAAAAACATCTATGTCTGCCGGTATGCTGCGCCATGATAAACTCCTACAGGTCCGGGCCGATGCCGAAGTGAATATGGAACGGAATAGAGGTCTCGGAAACGCCGAAGCCCAAATCCACCTTGATAAGACCGATCTTGGAAACATAGCGCAGGCCGGTGCCCGCGCCGATGTAGACATCCTTTTCCTTGAAATCATAGGGAGCCGTGCCCGCATCCACAAAAAAGGTCTGCCGGAGATCCGTTATCCAGGGGAGCTGAATTTCCGCCGAAGCCACGCCGAGATAGCGTCCGCCCCGGAGAGTGCCGTCGCTGTGCCGCGCGGCCAGAGTCTTGTAGCCGTAGCCCCGGATGGTGGTATCGCCGCCGGTGAAGAAACGGTAGGACGGCGGTATCTTGGAGGTATCCGGGCTTATGTTGGCGCCGGCATCTAATCTTACCAGGAAACGGGAATCATCCGTAGGACTGAAGAGCCACCTGGCCTGACCGGAAAGCTGCAGAAAGGTCACATCGGAGGCGATATGCCGGGAGGAGCCGAAGGCCCGGAGCACATAGCGCTGTCCGGACTTGGGATCCCGGAGCGGGAAAAACTTAAGATACGTCATGCCCGTGCCCAGTCCGGTGATCTGCGCATAGCCGCTTTCCGAGCCCTGCTTGTAGTCCTCGGTATGAAAGGCGGCATAGTGATCGTACTGCCATCTCCGCCCCAGCTTGGAAAAGTAATGGGTCGAAAATTCGAAAATGGTGGAATCGGTATCGTTGAGATCGTCATAGGCCTGCTGTGCCTGAATATAGTAATAGTCCTTCAGGGGATCCTTGCGGGGAATGGTGTAGCGAATCAGGGCCTCCTGGCGGATCCGGGACAGCTTCATCTGCATATTCAGGGAATGGCCGTAATCATTGATTATGGGCATCAGCCACTTGACCTGCCCCCGGAGTCCTTCGTCGGTGGCATAGCCGATGCCGGCCTCGACAATGTTGAATTTTCTGCGGGCCAGATTGATTTCCACCGGGATCTCATAGTTAAGGTTATCCGGACTGTTGCTTCTGGTAAGATCCGGCACCACCTCCGCCGCCTCAAAGTACCCCGTGTCATAGAGGGAGCCGCTCATGGACGAGAGGCGGTTCATGCTGAAATAGTCCCCCTTCTTTATGGTCACCAGCGGGGCAATGATCTCCTGATACCGGGTATCGCCCTTGAAGGTAATGTCGCCGTAACGGTAGCGATGGCCGGAATCCAGCACCAGAAAAATGTCGGCGGTGTTTTCATCGGTGTTCACAATCACCGAGGACTGAATAAACCTGGCATCGAAATATCCCATGGTCAGAGCCTGGCTGAACATGAGAGACTTGACATCCTCATAGTCCGAATGCCGAAAAGGAGTATGGGATTTCAGACCGATGTCCCGGAGAGCGAACATGTACATGGGATCGCTCAGAGCTTCCCCCACTACCACGATTTCCCGTCTTCTGATAAACACGGGCTTGCCCTGCTGGATGGTAACGGTGAGCTTAGGAGAAGTGGTTTTCTTAAAGGTGAGATCGATTTTCGGGGAATAGTAGCCGAATACCTTCAGGGAATCCCGCACTGATTCCAGGATCTTTTCCTTGCTGGAATCAAAATTAACTCGGCGGTAGTCCGGGAGCGTAGCCAGGTAGGCTTCCACGTTATCCTTGACTTCCCCTTCCACGCCCTTCACCTTATAGGTGATCTTGGAATCATTGGCCTTGGCTTCGAGAGAACTCTGGTCGTCCGCGGCAGGCTGCCCTTCATTGCATTGTTCCCCGCAGTTATCATCGGCCGCTGCCGCAAATGACGGGAGAGCCAGAAAGCAGCTAAGAAAAAGTACCGGAAGCCTGAGTTCCATATAAAAAGCCCGAAATATCAGTAAACATGTGCGCATTATACTGTCTTTTGCGGACAGTTCAAAAAAGAGGGAGTTTCCCTGGGTAAAAGTGTGTTATGGCTGGTGATTTAGGGGAAGCCGCTTACCTCCTCCCCTCTGTCCCCTCCTAATTCTCCGGACAAAGGAAGAAACCGTTCTGCCGAAGGAACCAGCGCTCCCAAAGCTGCCGCCGGACATCCCGGACTCCGTCTCACCGCCCGGACTCCGTCTCACGATGGAAGGATGCAAATTTGCGTCTTAGGAGGGGCTGGTTTTCAGAAGTTCAGAAGAAACGCCGGCATACCCGCAAATGGGCGGCAGAGGAGGCACTGTACACCGCACCGAGGTTCCACAGCATTGCAGCGGCGGCCGATTCCCGATTATAAGATTACCGATGCCCAAGTAGCCCATAAAGCGGGCCGCACAGCATTGAAACCATAGTAGACGCAGTTACCACGCGGGTAGAGTGCACCGCCAGTACTAACGCCCGATGCGTTGTTCCGAATATTGCCCGGCGACCGCAGCCACCAAAAACAACAACCGCTGTTAACATAAGCCCCATGAACTTTGGCCAAGGCTGTAGGCTCGCACTTTCTTTCACTGTCATTCTTAAAGTAGCGTTCCGCCTCCGCAAGACTGAGGCAAAAAACGCGGTCCCAAGTATTATTACCACCGCGGGTGCTATATTTCCGGTTATTGTCATTTGCCACCTCTAAGGACATGATCCTCTGCTGCTCCTCCTCCGAAAAGGCCGTCTTCAGAAACTCATGGTTAAGCCACTTTCGGAGAAAGCAATGTTCCCAGGTTATATCTTTCAACTCATGATGATACCTTTTGCAGTCCAAACCGTAACGGCTTATCAGAAGAGCCTCATTACCGTTAACCTCCAAAACTAGCCATTCAATGGGCTCTTTGACATCGCCGTTGTTTTGCGGATAGCTTCCAAAATTTATATAAGAGCCCTTTTTTACATTCTCGGGAGAAAATAGCACCGGCGCATATCTGGTACCGTTAACCATAATGACTGCGCTATTTTCTCCGGAGAATTCCAGAGCCTGAAGCTCCCTCACCGCCGAGTCTAACGCTTCCGTACTCTTAAGAGCCACCAGCCCTGCTTTATGCTCCCGGACAAAGTCAGTTCCCCGAAGAGGTTTGTTACTGTTTTCAGCAGCAAGTTCCCGAGAAAACTCTGCAAAACCGGCCGCATTCGGAAACGCATATTCATCAAGCACAATAACGCTGTTTCCGGCATAAAGAAGAGATCTGGCTATGGCGGAAATACTGTCATTCCGGCAGAGCTGGATCAGGGACTTTTTATGCTCTGATACAAAACGTCTGAGATACCCGGGATCGTCTTTGCCGGTTTTAAGAATGTTATCTGCAAAGTCACGGAAATCCTCAATAGAAGAAAACATGTATTCATCTAGGGAAAACAGCATATTTCTGGCTTTGAAGAGCTTTTGCACTGCCGGCTTCAGCCTGATATCCCTTTCCCCCAGATCCGTAAGTTCCAGGTCGTGGTTTTGCAGAAAACGGCAAAGAAAACTGGGATCTTTTCTCCCCTTTGCCATAATATAATCGATGTACGCTTCAAAGGCAGGCACCGTGACAAAGATCCGGCTGTCAAAAATGATAAAGCTTTCGGATAACTCTATGAGCGGCTTCAGAACTGCTCCACACGCAGCATTTTTCACAAGAGCATCTACGGTGTTCCGGTGTCGTTTCACAAACTCCAGAAGATAGCCGGGATCATTTTTCCCGCGGTTAAGGGTATCAGTTACAAAGGCCTTAAAGGCTGTGAGATCAGGAAATAGAATTTCGTCAAAGACAATCACGGAATTATTTGCGGCATAAAGGGCGGCAACGTTTTTCTTAATGCCCGGAAAAGCCATGACCGCACTGTCAAGTGAACCCCGGTGGGCCTTCACAAAGTTTAAGAGGTAAGCGGGATCCTTTCTCCCTCGCTCCAAAACTCCGGCAACAAAATCCCGGAAAGACTTTTCTCCGGTAAATAGGTATTCCCCGATGCGGATAAAGTCTGATACGGTCTTTTGCAGATACCCCAGAGAGTCCGTGCTCCAGACATTTTCCGAAACCTGCTTCAAAGGAATTTTATAGCGATTCAGCAGACTCCGGATCTCGTAGGGCTTTTCCTCATGAACCAGCTTTTGGATGTAATTATGGAACTCCTGACCGTTTTTAAAGTGATACTCGTTATCGCCGAATATCGCATGCTTTGAGTCTTCGAGAGCCCTGACAAGAGCCTCCCGGGATGCTGCATCAGGAAGCTTCTTTTCCAGAAAATCCAAGTCCGCCTTGGCAGACTCCACAAGCTTCATATAGGCCCTGCGGTCTTTACTGACCAGAGCGGCCATTTCCTTTCGGAAGGATTCCGGACTCTGATAGATCTTGCCCCCTACCGGAATTCTCCTGTCATCGCACAGGGAATACCCCAAAATAAGAGCAAGCTCTGTGTCTGATTCGGCACGATCATCTTTTTTCCAAAGAACAGCGGTTTTGGAAAAAAGATCCTTTACAGCGGTGTTTTTAAGGACGGTAATGGCGTAGTCTTCCGGTATTCCGGAGATCACAAACTCCTTTACCGCGTTGGTTAAGGGATAGCTCTGGCCCCGAAGGCCATGGTTTTGCTGAGCCTCCCTGGTTCCCGCATCAATAAAGGCCCGGCCCAGATCCTGAATGGAATCCATGGTCTGACCGTTAAAACAAATCTCCCTGACATCCGGATTAAGGCTGTAAATAAGAGCGTACAGAATTCTGGTATTAGCCCAGTGGTTGCCTGGATCCTTTCCAGCCAGCGTCTTCTCGGCATATTCGCAAAGAGCGCCCTTTTTCTCGCTGAAAGCATAGTAGTGATGGGAAAGAAACCCCCGTCCCAGGTCTTTAAGCCCTTCCTTCGGCTGCTCCAGCAAGGCTCTTAAAAGATCTGTCTCCGCAGTGTATGTTTTTCCGTTAAAGCGATAAGACTGAAATGCAGTTCCAGATATTGATGCTGATGCCCCGACAGAAGAACCCGTGCCGGAAGTACTTTCTCCGGGAACAGGCACATCTTCGCCCTGAAGCCATCTCCAAACCTCGTCATAGCCCCAGCGCCTGTTGGGATTATCCTTCTCATTCCGGTGGGAGATATCCTTATAGGTAAGCCCCAGAACCAACTTTTTAAGGTCTCCAGGGAAATTTTTCGGGAACTCGATTTTGCTGATGGCCGCCAGTCTTCCCGCTTCCTCCGGCGAAAGGCCGGGATTCTGGAAAGGGGTAAAGCCGGTAAAAAGCTCAAAGACGGTAATACCGAGAGCGTAGTAGTCGGTTTCCTTGTGGAAGATGCCCTGCATGGCTTCGGGAGCGGCGTAGAAGGGAGTCATCCCGGTCTCTGTTACCACAAAGGTGTTCTTTCCGGCATCGGAGCTGATGCCGAAGTCCATAAGGACAATATGCTCCCCGGTGTTATCAGGAATCAGATTGGCAGGCTTGAGATCCTTGTGGAGAATGCCTATGTCATGAAGCGCTTTAAGACCGGTGATAACCGAGGGGATAATCAGAGACTTAAGCTCCTCTTCTGACAACACAGTACCGGATGCCAGCACCTCGGACAGCGCCGGCATTTCATAATAGGGGCGTACCGCATACTGATGCCCCTCATAAGTACCGTACCCGGTAACCGGAGCGACACAGGGGCTTTTGAGACAACGGAGCTTCTCCAAAACATCCGGCTTTACTGCATTTTCCCGCCGGTAGTACTTCAGGACAAACCTTCCCCCGGCATGACTTCCGGTACCCGAGCAAAGGTAGATATCCGCTTCTCCGGAGGAGATGTTCATCCTCCGATCCGCATGAAACTCTCCCAGAGTTTTTCCGGTAATGTCGGGCAGGCCGTCAGCTTTGTTAAGGACGGTATTCCTGAGTTTGTTCAGAAATGAGGAATTTACTTTGGTCTCGGACATACGGCATCTCCCCGGAAAATCCAGTTACCAACAGTAAAACAAAAACCGGGAATCTCTGTCAAAAGCGCCGCCGCAAAATAAATACCCTGCTAACAAAAACAGCCGGCGTCGGGAAAATAATCACAGTGAGCTGCTGTAATTATTTTTCCGAAAAAGCTTCTGCCACAGATGCAGGAGCATCAGATACCGGGGTTAAAGAGGGAAGATGCGGTGCTTAACTGGCTTCCTGATGATGAATAGCCTGATTCCCGCATATCATTTTTCGGGGAGGTGGAGCATTCTCCGGTATCCCGAAGCGTCTTCAGGAAGAGCCTTCAGCTGATGCTGCGGATCTGTCTCCTTTTGATGCCGCCTCCTCCAGCTTTTTCAGGTAATAGTACGGGAGCTCGACACCGCGTTTTTTAAGGGCCTCAAGATAGACAACGCTGTTCAGATTATCCATGGACTCTCGTATTTCCTCATCGGTGGTGGACATATCCTTGATGTACATCATAAGCACCCCGCACATAGCTGCCGGGAACAGCGTCAGCAGGAAATAGGCAATCCCCTTGCCGCCGAACCCCAAGATGAGGAGCACCAATGTCAAGATCTCCGACAGAATTAACAGCGCCGCAACATATTTCAGATAAGAGACCTTGAGAGGGTTTCTTATCAGGGCCGGTTCCTGACAATCCGGTCTGAAATACGCTCCTCTGCACGAAGGGCAGCGCTTAAACATGACCCGGGGATACTTGCCGAACAAATTGCAGGTGCCGATGCTGAAGTCATCGAGAGTGTTCCTGCAATGGGGACATCTGGGAGGCATGTACCAGCCCCTTTCTCCTCTGGTAATATAGGTGAGCACAATGAAATAAGCCTTATGGTATGGCAAAGCCCGCTCCAGTTCTTCTCTGGTAAAAGCCCTTTCCCTTTTTATCCGTTCTGTCATGCACCTGATTCCCTGTATCTTTTCCCCTGTCACGCTGTATCCAAAAAACCAGTAACATGCGGGGAGTTGCAGAAGCTGTTTGAATTTTAAACAATTATCAGCCCTATGATAATTTAAAGTTGGTAATTTCCTCCTTTACTTGCTGCCTCCTTCATTCTTTACCCTTGATTCATTCTGTACGCCTCTGTTACGCCTCCCTTTCCAAAAACCAAAAAGCCGTTCCCCTTCCGGAAAACGGCTTTCTCTTTTGTTTTGTTAAGAGTTCTGACTCTTATCTTTCAGAACTTTTACCTTTTAATAAGAGCATGCAGCTCCTGAATGCTGTGCACCTCGCGGGTCTCGTCCACGTTGTTGTCAACGGCATCAGCGCAGGCCAGAGCAGCCTTGATGGTGGTGGTGTAGGCCACCTTGAACTGCAGAGCGCCGCGGCGCAGGGTCTTGGAGTCCTCAATAGCCTGGCGTCCTTCGGTGGTGTTGATAATGTAGTTATAAACACCGCTCTTCATGTAGTCCAGAATGTTGGGACGGCCCTGATATACCTTCTTAACGGAGCGGCACGGCACGCCGGCAGCGGTGAGCACCTGAGCGGTACCGTGGGTGGCATCCAGCTCAAAGCCCTCGTTAATAAGTCTTCTGCCCAGCTCCGGCAGGAGGTGCTTGTCAGAATCCCGGACGGAGAGGAGTACCCGGCCGCCCTTCACGATTCTGGTATTGGCCCCCATTTCAGCCTTGGCAAAGGCTTCCGGGAAGGTCTTGCCCACGCCCATAACCTCGCCGGTGGAACGCATTTCCGGTCCCAGAAGCGGATCCACGCCCGGGAACTTATTGAACGGCAGCACTACCTCCTTCACGGAGTAGTAAGGCGGAATCACCTGAGCGGTAAGGCCCTGATCCGCAAGAGACTTGCCGGTCATGATGCGGGCGGCCACCTTGGCCAGAGGCACGCCGGTGGCTTTGGAAACAAAGGGCACGGTACGGGCGGCTCTGGGGTTAACCTCAATGAGGTAAACCTGATCGTCCTTCACCGCAAACTGAATGTTCATCAGGCCGCAGACATTGAGCTCGAAGGCCAGCTTTTCCGTCTGTCTCTTGATCTCGTTCTGAATGCTTTCCGGGAGATGATAAGGCGGGAGCGAGCAGCTGGAGTCGCCGGAGTGAATGCCGCACTGCTCAATGTGCTCCATGATGCCGCCGATAATGCAGACCTTGCCGTCGCATACGGCATCCACGTCCACCTCAGTGGCATTGTCCAGGAACTTGTCCAGAAGCACCGGAGATTCGTTGGAAACCTTCACGGCCTCCTTGAAGTAACGGCGGAGATCGATTTCATCATAAACCACCTCCATGGCCCGGCCGCCCAGCACATAGGAAGGACGCACCACCAGAGGATAGGTAATGCCGGAAGCCTCCTGCACGGCCTCCTCCAGAGAGAAGGTAGTGGCATTCTTAGGCTGCAGGAGATGGAGACGGTTAACCGCCTGCTGGAATCTCTCGCGGTCTTCGGCGCGGTCGATGGAATCCGGGCTGGTGCCGATAATGGGCACGCCGGCCTTTTCCAGCGGCAGAGCCAGCTTCAGCGGAGTCTGCCCGCCGAACTGCACGATTACGCCCTCAGGATTCTCCACCCGGACGATTTCCAGCACGTCCTCCAGAGTTACCGGCTCAAAATACAGCCTGTCGGAGGTATCGTAGTCAGTGGACACGGTTTCCGGATTGCAGTTCACCATAATGGTCTCATAGCCGTCCTCCCGGAGAGCCATGGCGGCATGAACGCAGCAGTAGTCGAATTCAATGCCCTGACCGATGCGGTTCGGCCCGCCGCCCAGAATCATGATCTTCTTCTTATCGGTTTCCGCTACCTCGGATTCCTCATCGTAGGTGGAATACATGTAGGCCGTGGTGGTGGCGAACTCGGCGGCGCAGGTATCAACCCGCTTGTAAACCGGCAGCACCCCGAGACGGTTTCTGAGCTTCCGGACTTCCCGCTCGGACACGCCCAGGAGACGGCTGATGCGAATATCGGAGAAACCCTTCTTCTTGATGAAGCGCATAAAGTCTTCATCAATATCGGAGAACCCCATTTCGGAGATCTGATGCTCGATTTTAACAAGCTCCTCCATCTGTACCAGGAACCAGGGATCAATGTCGGTAAGCTCGTGCACCTCAGCGAGAGTCATGCCGGCCCGGAAGGCGTCAGCAAGATACCAGATGCGGGCGGCACCGGCATCCTGAAGCTCGTGCTCGATACGAGCCTTGGCATCCGGATCCTTGAGGTCGATTACCGGGTCGAGACCGCTCTTTCCGATTTCCAGCCCGCGGATAGCCTTCTGCAGGGATTCCTGGAAGTTGCGGCCGATAGCCATTACCTCGCCCACGGACTTCATCTGAGTGGTGAGACGGTCATTGGCCTGGGGGAACTTTTCAAAATTAAACCGGGGCACCTTGGTGACCACGTAGTCCAGGGTGGGCTCGAAGGAAGCCGGGGTGCGATCTCCGGTAATGTCATTCCGAAGCTCGTCCAGGGTGTAGCCCACAGCCAGCTTGGCGGCAATCTTGGCAATGGGGAAGCCGGTAGCCTTGGAAGCCAGAGCGGAGGAACGGGACACCCGGGGGTTCATTTCGATAATAACGAGACGGCCGGTTTTGGGATCAATGCCGAACTGCACATTGGATCCTCCGGTCTCCACGCCGATCTCCCGGAGCACTGCCATGGCGGCGTCGCGC
>NZ_JBGVBR010000006.1:0-3759 GCF_045225735.1 Succinimonas sp.
AAGGCTTCGCCGTCCCTGGACATCATGGGACGGCTTGCCGACGGACTCGGCGTCCCCCTGTCAACTTTGCTGGAAGCTCCTGACACCATGCAGCTCGGAGTCCCTAAGGGCTTTAAGAGAATCCCTTCCAGTATCGTGCCCGCGGATTTCAATCTGGACGAGCATACCTCAGTCTCCGGGAAGGATGCTTCCGCTGCGGTGTCGGCTGCCCCGAAACCGTCCTTGGAGCATGGTGCTCCCGCCCTTTCCCGGAACGAAGATCCTCTTCTCAGGAGACAACAGGATAACGCAAATACCCTGCTGCTCATGAAGATCATGGAATCCCAGAATATCGAGGAACGTTATATGCTGGAACTCCGGAAACTCATGCAGGACTGTTACACTAAGCTCTTGAACAAATAAGCCGTAGTTTATCGATTAAATATTCTGCCAAAGAATTTGCAACACTTTGTAATTTGGGCTTGCAATAGCGGCATTTTTTTGAACGTGGTTAATTCTCTGTTATAGTTTTCGATCAGGCGATGTGATATCGAGCAATTAGAACGTGCATTAGGCAATGATAGTTGCCGTTTGTTATAAAACTAAGTACGACGACTAAGTACGACGACGGTAGAGTTCATGTTTAATCACTACTGTTCCCTCTGGTTTGGAATACTCGGTTCCCGCCCCGAAAATACCGGTATTGAGGTTCCTTCTACCCGCTGCCCCTCCGGATAATTCAGGTAACTGCGTCCATGCATGGCCTTGTGGGTAAAATCCGGACTCCCCTATTCTAAGAATGCGAGTTTCCTTTGGATGAGGATTTCCGGTTAAGAAATTAAGCGTCAGACATTTGAAAGATATCCCGGCTGATTACGTCTGAAGTTCCCAAAAAACGCGCTGCCGCCCGCAAGCGGGCGGAAGAGGGAGCGCGGCAAGCCGCGCCAGATTCCGCGGCTTGCGCCGCGGCGGCTGATTCCCGATTAGAAGATTACAGATTCCAGATCAGCCGTAAAGCGGGCCGCACGGCGTTGCCATCATTGCAGACGAGGTCACCATGCGGGTAGAGCGCGCCGCCCGTATTTACGAGCGATGCGTAGTTCTGATAATAGCCCGGCGACCGCAGCCACCAATAACAACAGCCGCTGCTAACATAAGCCCCATGTGCTTTGGCCAGGCCGTAGGCTGACACTTTCTTTCACTGTTATTCTTAAAATAACGTTCCGCCTCCGCAAGGCTGAGGCAGAAAACCCGATCCTGAGTATTATTTCCGCCGCGGGTGCCATATTGGCGGTTATCGTCATTCACCACCTCTGAGAGCTTAATCCTCTGCTGTTCCTCTTCCGAGAAGGCGGCCTTCAGAAACTCGCTGTTAAGCCACTTTCGAAGATCGCATTGCTCCCAGGTCATGGATACATTCTCATAATCGATTTCAACATTAGACTCCCAGGTCATGGATACATTCTCATGATGATACTGTTTGCAGTCCAGACCGTAACGGCTTACCAGCAGCGCTTCCTGGTCATTCACCTCCATAACCAGCCATTCAATGGGCTCTTTGGTATTGTCGTTATTCTGCGGATAGTTCCCGAACTTTAAGTATTCCCCCTTCTTAATGGTTACCGGGGAATACTTAGTGCCGTTAACCATAATGGCGGCGCCCTTTTCTCCGGAATGTTCCAGATCCTGAAGTTCCTTCACTGCCGGGGCTAACGCTTCCGCGCTCTTAAGAGCCTCCAGCCCAGCTTTATGCTCCCGAACAAAGTCAGATCCCCGGAAAGGCTTTTTGCTGCTTTCCGCTGCTAATTCTCTGGCAAATCCCGTAAAGCCTGCGGCATCTTTGAACACATATTCGTCAAGCTCAATAACACTGTTTCCGGCGGCTATAACAGGCGCAACCACAGGCGCAAGGGCACTGACATTACTAAGAGCGGCAAGGGCTTTCTCATGCTCCCGGACAAACCTCCGAATGCCGGCGGGGTTCTCCTTCCCCTTGCTTAAGATCTGATCCATAAAGCCCCGGAACTCCTCCCCGGATCTGAAGACCAGCTCATCAAAAGCCACCATCTGATTTCTTGCGGCATAAAGAGCGTTCAGGATCGACTTACACCTGCTGTCCCGGCGGAGCTCGGAAAGCTCCTTGCTGTGATTTTTTACAAAACGGCAAAGATAACCGGGATCCTCACGCCCTGTTGCAATAACCTCATTAAGGTATGCCTCAAAGGCAGGGACGGTGGTAAAGATCCGACTCCCCAGAACTATGAGGCTTTCAGCAGCGTCTGTAAGGGGTTTAAGCGCGGCTTCGTATTCAGGATTTTTGCGGAGGTCGTCGATAGCATTCCGATGCCGCTTTACAAACTCCAGAAGATAGCCGGGATCATTTTGTCCGCGGTTCAGGGTCTCGGTTACAAAGGCTTTAAAGGCCGGGAGATCCGGGAACATCTCTTCATCAAAGACGATGACAGCGTCATTTGCGGCATAAAGGGCAGCGACGTTTGTCTTTATGCCCGGAAATGATTTGGCCGCACTGTCAAGGGAGTCCCGGTGGGCCTTTACGAAGCTCAGGAGGTAAGCAGGATCCTTTCTTCCCCGCTCCATAACTCCGGTTATAAAGTCCCGAAAAGCCGGTTCTCCGGTAAAGAGGTATTCCCCGATCTGGATAAAGCCCGCGACAGTCTTTTGCAGGGTACCGAGAGAGTCCGTGCCCCAGACCTTTTCTGATACCTGCTTTAAGGGAGTTTTATAGCGGTTCAGGAGACTCCGGATCTCGTAGGGCTTTTCTTCGTTAACAAGCTTCTGGATATAGCTCTGGAAGTCCTGTCCGTTTCTGAAGTGATACTCGTTATCACCGAAAACAGCCCATTTGGCATCATTAAGAGCCTGAGACAAGGCTTCCCGGGATTCCGGATCCGGAAGGTTCTTTTCCAGAAAATCCAGATCCTTCCTGGCAGTCTCCATAAGCTTCATGTAGGCGCTGCGGTCTTTACTGACCAGATCTGCCATTTCGTTTCGGAAGGCTTCGGGACTCTCATAGATTTTGCCCCCGACGGGAATTCTCCGGTCATCGCACAGGGAGTATCCCAGAATGAGGGCAAGCTCCGTATCGGATTCGGCATGCTCATTGCTTTTCCAGAGAGCGGCGGTTTTGGAAAAGAGATCCTTTACGGCAGTGTTTTTAAGGACGGTAACAGCATAGTCCTCCGGAATTCCGGATAATACAAACTCCTTTACCGCCTGAGTTAAGGGATAGCTCTGGCCCCGAAGACCATGGTTTTGGAGTGCCTCATGAACTCCCGTATCAATAAAGGCCCGGCCCAGCTCCTGAACGGAATTAAGAATCTGACCGTTAAAGGAGATTTCCTTAACCTCCGGATTAAGGCTGTAAATGAGAGCGTACAGAATTCTGGTGTTAGCCCAGTGATTTCCCGGATCCTTTCCGGCCAGCTTCTTCTCGGCATATTCGCAGAGAGCGCCCTTTTTCTCGCTGAAGGCATAGTAGTGATGGGAAAGAAAACCCCGCCCGAGATCCTTAAGCCCGGCCTCCGGATGCTCCAGCATGGCCCGCAAAAGATCCGACTCAGCGGTGTAGGTTTTGCCGTTAAAGCGGTAAGCCTGAAACGGGTCTCCTGATGCTGCAGACCCTGCGGAAGGTGACGCTCCTGCCGCTCTGGAGTCCCCGGCAATAAAACCTGAAGCGGACGGGATTTCCCCGGGTACCGGCACCTCTTCGCCGTTAAGCCATCTTCTGACCTCGTCATAGCCCCAGCGCCTGTTGGGATT
>NZ_JBGVBR010000007.1:0-2642 GCF_045225735.1 Succinimonas sp.
GAGCATTGGTGGCATTGGCCAGATTGCGATTGGAATTCAGGGATGAAACGTTGGTATTTACATATAAAGCCATTTTTTATCTCCTCAGCCGGTCTATCCTTATTGTCCCGAAGCCTGTTTTTTTACTGGTATGATGCTTCGGTTATCCTTATTTCCGGGAAATGCCCCGTTCCCCCTTGTTCATGAAAAATCCGTGCCAAAACGCCCTTGCTGACAAAAATAAAATGATAACTACTTGTTTCGTAAGGCCTGAGGAGCACGATGAAGTAAAAGACCGGGACGGGAAATGGAAAGCTTCAGGGGATTTCAGCCGGACGGGTTTTTGACGGCGGCAATTTTTTACCGCAAAGAACGTTGCCTTGATTTTCAGAAGTTTTGAGAGCAGCTGCGCCGGAGATACAGAAACAGAAATCGCCGCATTATCGGATGCCGGCAAGATAGCAAGGCTGGCGCCTGACAGACGACCGAAAGAACAAGAAAGGCCGGGGTTTAGCACCGGCCGCAGAAGGAAGCAATCACGCTGTCTGAATCAGGATCTGATTCAGAAGCATTTAAAAAACTTCAATTGCCTGTCATCGCTGGTAATACCGGGATTAATGGCCATTATCTTTGCCTTGGTCAGGTTAACCTCCGCTTTGCATTTTTCCTGAGCATCAGCAGGAGCTTTGCCGCATTGATGGCAAGCCAGATCCAGACTTTCATAAATTTTATGGGCCTCATCATCATGACCGGCGCTTGCATTTAAGGCCAGAGAAAAGGCAAAAACCGCCAGCAGTAATTTCTTCATATGCACTCCCTTAATCACTCTGATGATCAGCATTAATCTAAAACGCATTCTCCCTGAAATCAATAGCCGAGTCACCGCTCTGTTCTCTCTATGTGTAAATGGCGGCGGGGTCAAGCAGTTTCATTCATTGAAAACAACCGCAGGCTGTTACGGGGACGCAAAAAAGGCCGAGGAATAATCTTCGGCCAAAGAGACAGAGCTTACGCTCAGGAGATAAAAGAATACTGGTACTATCCCGCGGAGATCCTTCAGGGCAGCCTCGGAAGGCTGCCGGAGAAGGAAACCGGATACTTGGAACTGTTACTGCTGCAGGAGAGAAAGCGCAATCTGCGGTCTCTGATTAGCCTGGCTCAGAATGCTCTGGGAGGCCTGCTGCAAAATGTTCTGCTGGGTCATGGCCGCAGTCTCGCTGGCGAAGTCGGCATCACGGATGCGGCTCCGGGCATCGGAGACGTTTTCAGCAACGTTGGTCTGGTTTCTGATGGTGGATTCCAAACGGTTCTGCACTGCGCCCAGCTCGGCTCTCTTGGCATCGATAACCGCAATGAACTTATCCACCACGGCCAAAGCATTCTGGGAATTGGCCTGAGTGTCAACCAAAAAGACCACTTCCGGCTCGGCTTCAAAGGTAACTGCATCGGCGGTTACGCTGTTTGCGGTAACGGTAATGCCGCTGGCGGGATCGGTAACGGAATTGGTGGCGCTGTTAAGAGTGGTTCCGTCCACTTCCACTCTGCAGTCCTGAGCCGTCTTATCCTGAGTCCACCCGGATGAGGTATCAAAGTCAGCAAGATCCGTTCCCGTGGCGGTAACTGAAAAGTTCGCATAGTCAGCGCCGGTTTTGCCGGAATCCAGGGTGAGCGTATTGCCGTCAAGAGTGGCGGAAACCCCGAAGCTGTCGGAAGCGGAATTGATTTTAGCCACAATATCCTCCAGAGTATCCCCAGCGTCAACGGTTACGGTAAAGGACTCCTCGTCAGCGCCGGTTCCGGCCTTGAAGGTCAGGGTGCCGCCGTTGGCAAAGGGCAGCGTGGGGTCAGTAAAATCTCTGGAAACCGCAGTGCTGTCTGCCAGCTGGGTTACCTTGACGCTGTGCTCCCCTTCGGTGGTAGTGATGTCCCCCGTTACTGAAAATGCCGGCGGTGTTACTCCGGTGTCCGGCTGGGGCAGAGTTTTGCTGACAGATCCGGCCAGAGTATCCCTTTCAGGGCCGGCGGCGGTGTCGTTGTAAATCTTCATGAACACGTCATCCAGCCGGAAGCCATCTGAAAGGTCAATGCTGATGATTTCATCGTGATTGGCGCCTACCTGAAAATCCGTCAGCCCCTGAATGGACTTATCCAGAATGTGAGTGCCGCCGTAGGTGGTATCATTGCCGATTCTGGTAATTTCCTGACACAGCTGGTTTACCTCCTGCTGAATAGCCTGACGGTCAGCCTCGGAATTGGTGCCGTTAGCGGACTGGAGAGCCAGGGTGCGGATACGCTGGTACATGGTGGTCATTTCATCCATGGCGCCTTCAGCAGTCTGGGCAAAGGAAATGCCGTCCTGAGCGTTGCGGTTGCCCTGGTTAAGGCCGTTAACCTGGGAGGTCAGACGGTTAGAAATCTGGAGACCGGCGGCATCGTCCTTGGCGCTGTTGATACGGAGACCTGAGGCCAGACGCTTGTAGGAGGTGTCCAGAGCGTTGGTGGAGTTTGCCATCATCCGCTGGGCATTCAGGGAAGAAGCATTGGTATTGACGTAAAGTGCCATTTTATTTTCCTCTCAAATAGTTATCTTTTTCAGATCCGGGGTTCAAAATATTGCAGCTTTATTAAACATTCCTGCTGTTACATACTTAGCGATTCATTTT
>NZ_JBGVBR010000008.1:0-23085 GCF_045225735.1 Succinimonas sp.
AAGACTGAAGCAAAGACTGAAGCAAAGACTGAAGCAAAGACTGAAGCAAAGACTGAAGCAAAGACTGAAGCAAAGACTGAAGTCAAACCTGAAGCAAAGCCAGAAACCATGCTGGAAGCAAAGTCTGAGCATACCAAAGAGCCGGTAACCAGTAAAAAGCAGGATGAGAAAATCAAAGCAGATGCCCCTGAAGTTCAGCCAGCAGGTGCTTCTGACGATAAAGCAGATCAGGGCTTTTTCAGAAGACTTTTGAATGGTCTCAGGAGAACCCGGGAAAATTTCGGCCTGGGGCTGGTTGCGCTTTTTAAGGGACGCAAGATTGATGATGACCTGTTTGAAGAACTGGAAACACTGCTGATATCAGCTGATGTTGGCATGGATACCACTAAAAAGCTCCTTGACAGGTTAACCAAGGATTCCAGTTTAAAGGATTTAAAGGATGGCGATGTTCTCATGAAGAAACTGATGCAGGAGATGCATGCCATTTTGGATCCTGTGGCTGTGCCGTTTAAGGTGGATACAACCAAAAAGCCGTTTGTAATTTTGATGGTAGGGGTTAACGGGGTTGGCAAAACCACCACCATCGGAAAGATGACCCGAATCCTGCAGAATCAGGGGCTTAAAGTTATGCTTGCTGCCGGCGATACCTTCAGAGCCGCCGCCGTGGAACAGCTTAAGGAATGGGGAGCCCGAAATAATGCTCCTGTTGTTTCGCAGGATACCGGAGCTGACAGCGCTTCAGTTATTTTCGATGCGTTGCAGTCTGCCCGCAGCAGGGGATATGACGTCCTTATCGCTGATACCGCAGGACGGTTGCAGAACAAGGCTAATCTGATGGAGGAGTTAAGCAAGATTATCAGGGTTATTAAGAAAATTGATCCTGAGGCTCCCCATGAGGTGATGCTGACCCTGGATGCCGGTACCGGTCAGAATGCCATAAGCCAGGTAAAGATTTTTAAAGAGGCCGCTCCGCTTACCGGCATTAATCTTACGAAGCTGGACGGAACAGCCAAGGGCGGGGTTATCTTTAATATTGCCGATCAGTTCGGCATTCCGGTGCGTTACATAGGAATCGGAGAAAAAATTGATGACCTGAGAGTATTCAGTTCTGAAGACTTCATCGATGCTTTGTTTCATGATTAATTAGAAATTTGAAAGTAAGTTAGATCTTATTTTTGATCTGCGTCGCTGTTTTTTCATGAAAAGTCTGTGATGATAACGTTTTCAAAAACTGTTTGTTAAAAAATTTTCAAATTTTTGAACTTTTTTCTGCAAAAAGTTCTATTATGTGCTGTGGGAGTGTCAGTGCAGACTCCCAATAGCGTTGAGCGCTGAAAAAAGGTGAATCGGAAAGGATATGACATTGAATACTACCGCTAATATGTTGATGGTGCCCAGTGATAATCTGGATGGATATATCCGGGCTATAAACAGTATTCCGCTCCTTACAGAAAAAGAAGAATATGAACTGGCATCAAAGCTGAGAGATGAAAATAATCTTGAGGCTGCGCGTAAGCTGGTTCTTTCGCATTTGCGCTTTGTTGTCAGCATAGCCAGAGGGTACATGGGATACGGTTTGCCCCTGGCAGATCTTATCCAGGAAGGGACGGTTGGTCTGATGAAGGCTGTGAAGCGTTTTGATTTGTCCCAGGGGGTGCGGCTGGCAGCTTTTGCAGTGCATTGGATTAAAGCTGAAATTCACGATTATGTGATAAAGAATTGGCGATTAGTTAAAGTAGCTACCACCAAGGCTCAGAGAAAACTGTTTTTCAAACTGAGACAGGCTAAAAAGAATATTGCCTGGCTGAATGAGAAGGATGCGGAAAAGGTTGCGGACAATCTTGGTGTTTCCGCAAAGGATGTTACCGAAATGGAGACCCGTCTTACCGCTCAGGATGTTGCCTATGACGGCCTTATGGAGGATGACGATGACAATGCTTCTCAGACTCCGGCAAATTACCTGGTAGATAAGGGCTCGGATCTTGCTTTCAATCTTGAGAGAACTGACAGCGAAAGACATATGGCGCTTTCATTGAATAAGGTTCTGGGAGCTTTGGATGAAAGGTCATACCGCATTATAAAGGCCCGCTGGCTGGATGAAAACAAGGCTACCTTGCAGGATTTGGCGGCAGAACTGGGAGTTTCCATAGAAAGAGTGCGTCAGCTGGAAAAGGCTGCTTTGGAAAAGATCAAGAAACTTATGGTTGCTGAACACAATGATGTGTTTGTTGCATGATGCAGGTTAAATTCCTGAACAGAAGCCTCCTTCGGGAGGCTTTTTTAATGTTACGATTAAAGATGCCTGCAGAGATGTTGAGATGCGGAATGTTTTGAATTCAGGAGTTTGCCATGGCTGACGAAAACAAGGTAATTAACGACAGCTGCGATTTTTGCGGCTGCAGCGCGGAGATTGGTACCATCATTACGGAGGGAGATGATATCTGCGAGTATGAACTCAGGGGAAGCGCGGAAAAGGTAGAGAAGGACTCTGAGAGATATGACTCTGCAGCCAGATCTGTCTCTGACGCTGTTCAGATACAGCATCATGACACCAGGGACGGGGAGGAACTGGTACGCCGGGTTACCTTAAAATTTACTTGCACCGCCGAGAAGATGATTTTTCAGATGAGAACTGGTTTGGTGTAGTATTGGGTCGCAGCAGATGCAATAAACGGCCGTGCAACAAAGGGAGAGAATTTTTTGTTCTCTCCCTTGCTTTTTTTTGCATAACGAAAGCTTTTGGTCAGTTTAAATAAGATGCATTCCCAAAGAGGCGCATTCTTTTCTCATGTCGTCTGGCCAGATGCTGGCCTGAATTTCACCGATATGTCCTTTATGCAATAAAACCATGCAAAGACGGCTCTGACCGATACCGCCGCCGATGCTGAGAGGAAGTTCGTTATTTAACAGCTTTTTATGGAAATAAAGCTCTTTGCGTTCTTCCGCATGCTCGATTTCCAGCTGCCTCAAAAGAGCCTTCTCATCAACGCGGATGCCCATGGAGGATAATTCAAAGGATCTTTGCAGGGGAGGGTACCAGATTAAAATGTCCCCGTTCAATCCCGGTTTGCCCAGTTCGGAGACTGTGCTCCAGTCATCGTAGTCAGGAGCTCGGCCGTCGTGCTTTTCTCCGTTGGAAAGCTTAGCTCCGATGCCAATGAGGAATACCGCGCCGTACTTCTTGCAGATGGCATCTTCACGTTCCTTGGGGGTTTTATCAGGGAACATTTGAAGGAGATCTTCACTGTGGATAAATGTGATTTCCGAGGGGAGAAAAGGCTTGATCTGGGGATAAGCCTCGCAGGTCAGGTACTCGGTTCTCAGAATGGCAGCATAGATGCGCTTCACCGTGCTTTCCAAAAATGCAATGGTACGCTGTTCTCTGGTGATCACGGCTTCCCAGTCCCACTGATCCACGTAAAGAGAATGAAGGTTATCAAGTTCTTCATCAGCTCTGATGGCGTTCATGTCGGTATAAAGGCCGTGGTTCGGTTCAATTTGGTATTCGGCAAGGGTCAGTCTTTTCCATTTTGCCAGAGAGTGCACCACTTCGGCGCTGGCATCGCCAAGATCCTTAATAGGGAAGCTTACTGCTCGCTCTACGCCGTTCAGATCATCGTTGATGCCCAGCCCTTTCAGAACGAAAAGAGGGGCTGTTACCCGGCGCAGCCTGAGCTCGGTAGAAAGATTCAGCTGAAAGAAGTCTTTAATTAATTTAATCCCCTGTTCTGTCTGTTTCGGGGTCAGTAACGGCTCGTAATGTTCCGGTTTAATCAGTTTGCTCATAATGAAAAATCTCCTTTGCGCAATACGGGCTTAATTATAGCAATTTCCATGCCCGGTAAGAATTTGTTTGTTTTGCACCAAAAAGAGGCTGATAAAAGCACGTTTTCAGGGCATGCTTTATTTTTGTGCATGACAGGAGCGCATAGTGATTATGACTGAGTGAATTCCGGGAAGAATGTCTGGCCGTGAGCATCAGGATTACGGAAATTGTGTTTGTAATAATACGTGCTGTTACTTAAGTTTTAAGCTGTAAATTGGGGAGGTGTTCAATTTTTGAAACGGCGGCATGTGATAATCTTTCAGAAACTACCCCGTTAACAGGCGATTTCTGAAACTTTAAAAAGTTCGGATAACAGGCAGGGAGCAGGTTATGAAGGCAATAAGGACGGTTCTTGTTATTTTCTTGTCTTTGCTGACATTGGCTGCTTATTTGCCGGAACTTCGGGCTGAAACCCCCGGCGCCGGACAGGACATCGGCCTTATTCCTCTTCACGGCGATCTGCCGGTTCTCCTCAAGGATCGTACCATCAGGGTGCTGGTATCCTATGACAATATCAGTTTTTTCATGAACAAGGGGCATCAGGACGGTCTTTACGTTGCTCTGATGAACAAGTTTAAAAAATTTGTTGAGGAGAGACATCCGGAATATCGCGGGCTTAAGATCTTTTTTATCCCGGTGCGATCAGATCAGATGGTGAAAATGATTGCTGATGGCTATGGGGATATAGCCACCGGTATTTCGCCCACAGAAGATTTTAAGAGGTATGTGGATTTTACCATTCCGGAAAAGCAGGGGATCCAGGAGGTGCTGGCGGTCAGAAAGGGGGAAAAGCCAGTTTCTGAGCTGAGAGACTTTTCCGGTTTGAATATCACCATCAGGAAGAGCTCGGCATTTTATGAAAGCATAAAAACGGCAAATATATATTTGCGGACACTGGGCATTCCCGAAATCCGTGTTTCCTTTGCAGATGAGTACCTTACCGATGCCGATCTTGTGGATATGGTGAATAACGGCGAAATTCAGGCCACGGTTGTTAACAACTACAACCTGCCCCTGTGGAAGGAGCTTTTTTCAAAAGTGGTCTTTTGCGATGGGATACCACTTCGGGAGGACGGTACTCTGGTTTGGGCCATCAGACATGATTCCCGTGAGCTGTACAAGGAACTGAATCTGTTTTTGCGTTCCTATCGCGACGGCACTGAAAAAGGAAAAGCCATATATGACCGCTACATGAGAACCAAGCCCTCATATCTTTCCCTTCATCACCGTAAAAAGGGCGAGTGGCTGGGCATAAAATCCAGTGATTTCATGAAGTTTTCCCGGGTGTTCAAGAAATACGGGGAGAAGTTTGATCTGAACTGGATTCTGATAATGGCCCAGGCCTATCAGGAATCGACTTTGGATCAGTCAGCCCGATCCAGCCGGGGCGCTGTGGGCATTATGCAGGTACTGCCAAGCACCGCTCAGGAGTGGTATGTCAATGTAAACAGCGTGCATGATGTTGACAATAATGTTCATGCCGGTACCAAATACCTCCGGTACATTATTGACAATTATTTTAACGCCGCTGAAATCCCGGTGCGGGAACGTGTTCTGTTTGCCATGGCCTCGTATAACTGCGGTCCAGGCAGGATTCTCAGGTATCGTAATGAAGCGGAACAGCAGGGGTTAAATCCCAATGAATGGTTTAACAATGTTGAGATTGTGGCCATGTCTCACGGCACTAATGAGACCGTGAAGTATGTGCGCAATATATTCTCTCTGTATCTGGCCTACAGCAATACCTATAAGCTGGATGCGGAAAGAGGCAACCGAAAAAGTTAGCCGTATTTCGGTTGCCGCCGTTTTTTAATGATTTCAGGCATCCTGTCCGGGCCGGATTAACCTTGTAATCATGAAGAGAATTAAGTGTATAATGCCGGGTAATTTGCCAGAAGCGAATCTTTCTGCATCAGGGATGGTTTGATTTGCGTCTGGTTTATGGATAACGATAAATTCCGACTGTTATCAGAAGCTGTAATTTACGCTGTTAAATCAGGTTTTACCATTATTGTCAGGGTTAAAACAAATGATTAAAGGGACTATTATCAGTCTGGCGGCTGCGCTTGCTTTTTCCGTCTCCTCCTTTGCATATTCAGAGGAAGAGAAGGTTCTCAATGTTTATAACTGGAGTGATTATATCGATCCTGACGTGATTCCTGAATTTGAAAAGGAAACCGGAATCAAGGTTGTTTATGATGTTTTCGACAGCAATGAGGTGCTGGAAGCAAAAATGCTTTCAGGCAAATCCGGCTATGACATTGTCGCTCCGGGGTCGGATTTTCTTTCGAGACAGATACAGGCAGGCGTATATCTTCCGCTTGATAAGTCGAAGCTCTCCAACTATAAAAATCTTGACGAAGAGCAGATGAAAATGCTGGCGTCCTTGGACAAAGACAATACGTATGCTATTCCGTATCAGCAGGGTTCCACGGGAATTGCCTACAATAAGAAGATGATTGCGGCAAGGCTGGGAGAGGATTTTACCGTAGATTCCTGGGATGTTTTTTTCAAGCCGGAGATTCTTTCAAAGCTTAAGGACTGCGGCGTTGCCGTGCTTAATGCTCCCACAGAGGTTGTGGCCACGGCGATGAACTATCTGGGAAAGAATCCCACGGATTCCGATCCTCGCGCCTATAAGGAAGCCGAGGAGCTTCTGCTTAAGATGAGCAAAAATGTCACATACTATCACTCGTCTCAGAATATCAATGATCTGGCAAATGGAGACATTTGCATAACGCTGGGCTGGTCGGGAGATATGATGCAGGCCCGGGATCGTGCCCGGGAAGCGGGTAACGGCGTGGAGATCGAGTATGTGGTTCCCAAAGAAGGGGCCCTTGTTTTCTACGATATGATGGCCATTCCCAAGGATGCGGAACATCCTGACAATGCCCATAAATTCCTGAACTTTATCCTGCGGCCGGAAATAATGGCTAAAATTTCCTCCTATGTTGCCTATGCCAATGCTGTAACGCCTTCCATTCCTCTCGTAAAGCCGGAGGTGCGTGACAATCCTAATATCTTCTTGACCCCGGAAAAGAAGAAAAAGATATTTCTGATGGAGGTTTTGCCGCAGAAGGTAACTAAGGAAATCAATAAGATCTGGAATCGCGTGAAGAGCGAGTAATAACAGAAAGCATGTTAGTTAAACGGGCCGTCCTGAATTGGCGGCCTTTGATTTTGTTTATTTGACCGGAGAATGATCAAGTGTCTGAAAATATCGTTGAGTCCAATGCCCGGCAGGCTGATGATACCGTATCGGCTGCCCGGGAAAATCATAAAACGGAACCAGCCTCCAGACAGCCCGTTAAAAAAGTCAGACGCCCATTGCTGGAGATAAGGAATCTGGTTAAGAAGTACGGTGATGTTGCAGCGGTCAACAACGTGGATCTGACCATTTATGAGGGCGAGATTTTTGCTCTGCTGGGATCCTCCGGATGCGGCAAGTCCACCCTTCTGAGAATGCTGGCCGGTTTTGAGCAGCCCACCAGCGGATCTATACTTCTTGATGGCCGGGACATGTCTGTGCTGCCGCCTTACAAAAGACCGGTGAATATGATGTTTCAGTCCTATGCCTTATTTCCCCAGATGACGGTAAGTCAGAATATTGCCTTCGGTCTTAAGCAGGATCGCATCTACAAGAACGGCGAAAAGCAGGGGCTGTTTGATTTTGGCAAAAGACTTTCCCGGGAGGAAATCGAGACTCGGGTAGATAAGATGCTCAAACTTGTTCATATGGAGGAATACCGGGATCGCAAGCCGCATCAGCTGTCCGGCGGGCAGAAGCAGCGGGTGGCTCTGGCGCGTTCTCTGGCAAAACAGCCCCGGCTGCTCCTTCTTGACGAACCCATGGGAGCTTTGGATAAGAAGCTGCGGGAGCAGATGCGTCTGGAACTGGTAAATATTATTGAAAGCGTCGGAGTTACCTGCGTCATGGTTACCCATGATCAGGAGGAGGCAATGACCATGGCCGAGCGCATTGCCATTATGAACCGCGGCGAGCTTATTCAGGTTGATGAGCCCCGGAAGGTTTATGAAAATCCGAACTGCTGTTTTGCGGCTGAGTTTATCGGATCGGTAAATATGTTTGAGAGCCGTCTTATCACCTCGAACCGTGATGGATCGGTGATAAAAAGCAAGGATCTGGAACAGGAGATTCATCTGGACATTGATGTGGATCTGGCTGATGGCATGGATGTTACCGTTGCCATAAGACCTGAAAAGATCTATATCGAAAAGAGCTTCCCCTGTGATGACAAAGGTCAGCGTCTGGTTAACAACTATACTTCCGGAATTGTTGAAAATATTGCGTATATGGGAGACATTTCCATTTATTATGTCCGCATTCCCAGCGGAAAAATTGTTATTACCACCCTGCCGAATGCTGACAGATTCAATGTCGGTCTGCCCACCTGGGATGATCAGGTATATCTCAGCTGGGATCCGGAATCCTGTGTAACGCTGACTTTTTAGGAGAGGCCATGGCTAATATGAATCTCAGAAAGGCCATTAGCAAGAGAAAAAGTCTTTTTCAGAAGCTGAAGGGAAGTCCGCAGCCTATTAAGGGATGGCGGAAGTATGCCGTGGTATCTGTCCCCTATCTGTGGATGACTGTCTTTTTCTGCATCCCCTTTCTGATAATTTTAAAAATCAGCTTTTCGGAAAGCGCCATCAGCATTCCGCCGTATGCGCCGCTGTTTGCCTATGACGATGACAAGCTGACGATTACTCTTAATCTTTATAATTACATTTCTCTGTGGGAGGATAATTCCTACGTTCTGGCATACCTGAAATCCCTTAAGGTGGCCTTTTTTTCCACGCTTTACTGTCTTCTTCTGGGCTTTCCCATTGCGTGGGCCATTGCCACATCAAGGCCTGCAGCCAGAAATGCCCTCCTGATGTTTGTGATTCTCCCCAGCTGGACGTCGTTTCTGATTCGCGTTTATGCCTGGATTGGCATCCTTAAGAAGGAAGGTCTGATAAACAATTTTCTGATGTATATCGGGGTAATTGATGAACCGATTCAGATGCTGCAGACGGATTTTGCCGTTTATGTCGGCATAGTGTACGCCTACCTTCCCTTTATGATACTTCCTCTTTATACGGCCTTTACCAAGGTGGATTACACCTTGATAGAAGCAGGAGCGGATCTGGGCTGCCGTCCGGTCAGAAGCTTTTTCAGGCTTTTGCTGCCTCAGACCTACAGCGGCATTATTGCCGGTTCCATGCTGGTATTCATCCCGGCAGTGGGCGAGTATGTGATTCCGGAGCTTCTGGGAGGAAAAGATTCCAACCTCATAGGCCGCGTGCTTTGGCAGGAGTTCTTCAATAATCGCGACTGGCCCCTGGCGGCAGCGGTGGCCACGGTAATGCTGGTGCTGCTGATGATTCCGATAATGTGGTTTTATAAGGTGCAGCGCCGTGAGATTGTGGGGGGAGTGAGATAATTATGACTGAAGAAACGGTCAGAAAAGGCTCTTGGAGCGGCAAGTTCAGATTTGCAGTTTTATTTCTGGGCTTTACGTTTTTGTATGCTCCCATAATAAGCCTTATTGTTTATTCCTTTAATGCTTCAAAGATGATGACAGTGTGGGGCGGCTTTTCTGTTAAATGGTATTTCGAGCTGTTTAAGGATCAGCAGATGATTGATGCGGTGGCCGTGTCACTTACAGTTGCCTTTTTCAGCGCCTGCACGGCCGTGGTCATTGGAACGCTGGCAGCTATAGGATTGGCCAGAATTACTAAGTTTCGCGGCGATTCAGTGTTTGCGCTGTTTATTACCGCCCCTATGGTGCTCCCTGACGTTATTATCGGTCTTTCGCTGCTGCTCCTTTTTGTGACTATGGCGGATTTGATTGGCTGGCCTGAAAAGGGCGTGCTGACGATCTGGATGTCCATGGTAACGCTGACATCGGCTTATGTTACAGTGGTGGTGCGCTCCCGGCTGAAGGAGCTGGATTATTCCATAGAGGAGGCGGCTCAGGATCTTGGAGCAGGACCGATAAAGACATTTATGTTTATAACCCTGCCCTCGATTTTTCCGGCTATTATTTCCGGCTGGCTTTTGGCATTTACTCTTTCCATGGATGATCTGGTCATTACCTCTTTTGTTTCAGGCCCGAGCTCGTCAACCCTGCCCATGGTGGTGTTTTCCAGTGTCAGACGCGGTCTGAATCCGGAAATCAATGCATTGGCCACAATTATTGTCTTTATTGTGTCTGTATGTACCTTTATTTACTGGCTGTACCGAAACAAGAGGGAAAAGAAAAGACTGACGGAACTGAAAATGGTTTCCCGTTAGAGCGGCAGTTCTGAACGGCAGTCATGACAGAAGGGAGAGCGATCTCCCTTTTTTGTTGTTTCAGGTGATCACAGATTTGTAAAAATATTGCCGGCTTTTGCCTTTGAACGGTGTTCTTTGCACTATCATTTAGTGAGCGCCGGTAAATGAGCGCGGGTAAATACTGTAAAGGTTTGTGATGCGGAGGGCGGCAGATTATTATGATCATTCGTAACAATTTTGTGGAAGCTGCCCTGAACAATGCCAAGGATGCTTACAGAACCGGCCACTATAATGACGCCTTCTTTCTTTTGAAGTCCTATGAAGACAGTGACAATCCCGAAGCCCTGTTTTATTTAGGCAATCTGGTGGCTGATAATCAGAACAGCGTCGGGATAAGCTCCAGCGCTGAAGATCTGCTCAGCAAAAGCTCCTCATTGGGGTATCTCCCTGCGGAATATAAGCTCAGGCATCTTTCAAACAAAAGCATTCATTTCTGGTGGGCTTCTCCTGATGACGGTCAGGTGCGTCTTGCCGATCCTGAGGTTCTGGAAGCAAAAGCCGCACGGGGAAAACCTGAAGATATCTATGCGCTGGGTCATTACCTTATTGCCAGTTCTGAAAGAGAACAGAGAATCAGAGGGGTGCACCTCTTGGAAAAGGTGAAGGCTGAAATACCGGAAGCGGCTTTGATTCTGGGCGATTTGTATTATGGCGGGCGGATAGTTTCCCGGGATGCCTCCCGGGCGCTCTACTGGTATCAGATGGCCGGAGCATCCGGTATTCTTTCGGGAAGACTGGGGGAGGCGAAGGTTTTTCTGGATCCTCAGGGAAGCTGTTATGCTCCGGAAAAAGCAGAAGAAATTCTTTTGGAAATTGCCGATGACAGCGCGGAAGCTGCCTGCGTTCTGGGGAAACACTATACGGGAAATCTTAAAATTCCGCGGGTGCGGGAGAAGGGCACTGAGCTTCTGAAGCAATCATGGGAAAGAGGCTGCGATGCTGCCGGCTACTATTATTCGGTGTACTGTTTGGAAAACGGCAGAGGCGATGAAGGCCGTCGGGTCATGGATATTCTGGCGCAGAAGGGCTTCCCGGATGCGGTTTTTCGATTGGCTCGCATGTACAATGACGGGGGAAACGTGCCCCCCATGCCTGATAAGGCCGCTTTTTATTTTAACAAGGCGGCGGAAATGGGCAATACCGAGGCGGCCTGGGGGCTGGCAAAACTGCTCCTGGATAATCGGCCGGGAACATGCCATGATGCGCTGAAATATTTTCTGGGGCAGGCGGCGGATGCCGGGCATCATGACGCGGAATACAATCTGGGCATTCTGCTGCGCCGGGAGGCCGGAGGAGCGGCGCCGTCTTCAGATGATGCCGGCCAGGATGCCGAGGGCCATAAAAAAAGCTGGGTTCTGGGGAATCAGAGAGAAAATCGCCGTCATTCTAAATGCGGACAGGCACTGGAATATATAAAAAGAGCGGCACAGGGCGGCCATGTCGAAGCGGCTCTTGAGCTTTCCGAACTATATGAAAAGGGCATTGGCACCAACCGAAATTTTAAGGAAGCGCAAAATTGGTGCCTCAGGGCCGCAGAAAAGGGAAATGCCAAGGCGCAGTTTCGTCTTGCCGAAATGTATGAAAACGACAGTTCAAAATCGACAGACGAGCATGTCGTTATGGACTGGTACCAGAAATCTCTTAAGAACGGCTGCTGGGAAGCGGCTTACCGCATAGCTCTGATGTACAGATACGGTCATCAGATTTCCAGAAGCGATGAAAAAGCAAACAGCTATCTTTCCACGGCCATGGAGCATAATGTTGTTCCGGCCTTCTTTGAAATGGGGCTTTCCTTTCTTAATGGTCTCGGAGTGGAAAAGTCTCTTCCCAAAGCCAAAAGCCTGATATATCAGGCAGCAATGCACAAGTATCTGCCGGCAGTTGAAGCCTACGGGAAAATCATGTTCGATAACAATGATCGCATTTCTTTCCCGGAGGATGCCCAGTTAAAGGATCTGTTTGAAAAACTAAGCCAGGCCGGAAGGTCGGAAGGCGATTTTGGTCAGTTTTTACTCTATCAGAGGGGACTTGGCGTTCCCAAAGATCAGAACAAGGCCCTGGAGCTTTTGGAATCAAGCGCGGCCCAGAAGTACAGATACGCTCTTTATGAACTGGGTCTGGTTTATTTCACCGGCAACGGGGTTCGCAAAAGCTATCAGAAGGCCATGCGTTTATTTCGCGAAAGCTCCGAGCAAAACGTAGACCGGGCTCTGTATATGACAGGAATTTGTTATCTGCGGGGCTATGGAACCTTTGTCAACTACAAGGAAGCTTTTTCATTCTTTCTGCGCTCATCAGAACAGGGATTCCTGCCATCGTACCGGCTTCTGGGAGAGATGTGCGAGAACGGACTCGGTGTAGTTAAGAACGATGAGGAGGCGGTGCGCTATTACCGGCTTCTGGCCAATGCCGGGGTTGATGATGCTTTTCTTTACATTGCCAATATTTTTCTGAAGGACGGAAAGCAGGGCCGGGATTATGTATCAGCGCAAAATTGGTTAAGACAGGGAGCTACCAGAAATCATGCCAAATGCTGTTATGAGCTCGCTAAGCTGCATCTTTCAGGCAGAGGAGCCGTGTATGACCCCGGGGAGGGGATACGGCTCATGTACCGGGCGGCAAATCTGAACAGCAAGGATGCTCTGTATTATTTGGGCAAGGCCTACCGGGACGGGCTGTTTCAGATTCCGGTTAATTATCAGAAATCGCTGGTCTATCTTAAAGCGGCCTCCGAACAGAATCATTCTGAAGCCACTACTCTTCTTGGGCTGATGTATCTTAACGGGCTGGGCTGCGCTAAGAACACCTATGCCGCTTATGACCTGTTTTATATTGCCGCGGAACACGGCAGCGCCGAGGCTCAGTATCAGCTGGCTCTTCTTTACCGGGACGGCATCGGCGTCACTCAAAGCTATATAGATGCCTACATGTGGACAGTTCTGGCCTCGGTTTTCAGAAAAAATAATGTCTATGCCTCCCAGCTGCGCCGGGAAATGGTGGTTCTTCTGACAAAACCGCAGCTGGACATTGCTCAGACCAAAGCGCTGAAAAAATTCCGCAAATACATCACCGCCGATGCCCAGGTTAATGTCAGTAACGATCTTGAACCCTGTCTCAGGCGCTGATGCTATACCCTCCAGAATGACGGCAGGAAGCATAGAATTATAGTAAGCACCTCAAGCCGTCCCATCACCATGTCAAAGATCAGAATAAGCTTCTGAAAAGATGTCAGCACAGTGAAGTCACCCTGCGGGCCGAAATGCTCTCCGATCCCCACTCCGATGTTTGACAGACAGTTGAATGAAAGAGTCAGGGCATCCAGCATTTCCGTTCCGGTAAGACACAGGATAAGAGAGCTCAGCACCAGACAGCAGGCGTAAGCGAAGAAAAAAGCCGCAATGGATCTCATTACGGTTTCGTTAATGTTCTGACCGTTGTACTGCTGCGGGAAAATGGCCGAAGGGTGCTGCAGCTGATTAATCTGTTTTCTGAAAAGGTTCAGCAGTATCTGAAAACGAAAAATTTTAAGACCGCCGCTGGTGGATCCGGAGCAGCCTCCAATGGGCAAAATGACAAAAAACAGCAGCGTTATAAAGGGATTTATGCTGCTGAAATCCCCCATGGAGTAACCAGTGGATGACAGTACGTCCACCACGTTGAAAACGGAAAAACGCAGTGCTTCTGAGAAAGGCATGTTTTCCTGAAGAATAAGGCTGCCCATTACCAATAATGCCGCAAGGGCGATGATGCCGCAGAACCCGCGCACCTGGGAATCACGGAAAATCTGGCGAATGTCGTTTTTAAGGGAAAGAATAAGGAGAGGAAACGGCAGCGAGCATATAAACATCACTATAATGGCCACCCACTGGATTTCTTCAGAAAAATAATCCATGGATGCCGCATGGGTGCTCATGCCCCCGGTGGCTACCGAGGTCATAGCGTGGTTTACCGCGTCAAAAACGCTCATTCCCAGTATCCAGTAGGCTGCAAATGTCAGAATGGTGAGCGCGATATACAGGAAAAGAATTCCCATGGCAATGGTTTTGGATTTCGGGGAAACTTTCTCGGAGCCCTGTTCGGAGCTTTCCGTTTTAAAAAGCTTCATGCCTCCCAGATTGTTTAAATTCGGAAGCACGGCAATGGCCATAGCGATAAACCCGATGCCCCCGAAATACTGCAATATGGATCGCCAGAGCAGTATTGAAGGAGGGAGATTGTCGATATCATGAAGCACCGTGATTCCGGTGGTGGACACTGCCGATGTGGCTTCAAAACAGGCTGTTACGTAATCTATTCCCATGGTGAACTTGAAGGGCAGGGCTGCGGTAAGGATCATGGTCGTCCATACTGACGAGGTAAAGAAGAACATATCCTTTAAGGTCATTCGCAGGGATTTTGCTCGTGTCAGTCTGCGGATCAGAAGACCGGCAACAATCATTACTGCCGCCACAAACAAAAATTCCGCGGAGCCCTTGGTAACCGTAATGAAAGCGTACATGGTGGGAATGAACATGGCAACGGCAAGGAAGATCAGTACGCTGCCCAGAAGGTTGGCTATACCCTGAAAATTTATAATCATTTTTGGAAGTCCGGATGCCTGCTGAAGTATGTTGCTTTGGGAGTTGTCAGCTTTAAAAGCTCTCTTATGTTCTTTTTGTCCTGAATGTAAAAGATTACATTGTCGTTGTTCCGGAGAACAAAATCTCCCTGAGCCATGAAAATCTCATCATCCCGGGAAATCGCCGCTACCACGATTCCCGGAGGGAAAGAAATTTCATTGATTCTTCTGCCGATGACGGCGCTGTGTTTAAGATCTCCCATGAGACGGATTTCCAGACCTTCGGATTCGCCTCTTCTGAAGGTGTGAACCGTTCCCACTCCGTTATGGCGGATATTGGTAAGCAGGGCGGAAATTGTCGCTTCTCTGGGGGAGATAATGATGTCTATTTTTTCCTTTTTGATGAGGTTTATATAGGCAAATTTGGAAATCAGCACGATGGATCTGCGGGCGCCGAGATTTTTTGCCAGCATGGCGGACATGATGTTTGTTTCGTCCTTCTCCGTAACGGAGATAATCAGATCCATCTTGTCGATATGCTCTTCGGTCAGAAAGTCAGAATTTGAAGGAGCTGAGTTGAAAATTTCCACGCTGGATTTGGAAAACTGCTTTGAGAGTTCGTGCGCTTTTTTGGGGTCTGTTTCCACAATTTTTACGCTGTAGCGTTTGGAAAGCTCTTTTGCCAGCTCCTGTCCTATGCGGTTTCCGCCGATGATCATTATTCTCCTGAAGGGGGATTCCAGCTTCTGGAACTTTGAAATAACAGCGCGGACATAGCCTTTGGTAGCCACGAAATAAATTTCGTCGCCGGCTTCAATTACGGTGTTTTCATTGGTAGGGATGGCATGATCCTGACGGTAGATTGCCATCACCTTGACAGGAATGTTGTCAAGAAACTGATGCAGTTTTTTGACGGGGTGGCCGATCATGGGGCCGCCGTAATAGGCGGTAACCCCCACCATGCCCAGCCTCCCGCGGGAAAACTCGGAAATTTCATTGGCTCCCGGATATTCCACGAGACTTACGATTTCATCAGTTATAAGCTGTTCCGGGGCGATGATGCTGTCAATGGGAATGGCGGCATCATTGAACAGGGTCGCCTTTTCAGCCAGATATTCGTTATTCTGAATGCGGGCAATTTTCTGCGGCACATGAAACATGGAGTAGCAAAACTGACAGGCCAGCATATTGGTTTCATCTGAATTGGTTACCGCCACCACCAGTTCGGCGTTTGCCGCATCGGCTTCCCGCAGTGTGGCAGGATAGGAGGCAAATCCGTTAACCACCTTGATGTCATAACGATTCTGAATGGCCGTCAGCTTTTCCATATCGGTATCCACAAGGGTGATATCATTATTTTCATTTATCAGGTATTCAGCCAATCCGGTCCCGATAACTCCGGCTCCAAGAATAATGATATTCATGCATTTCCCCTTATCTGGCGGCTTTTTTCAGCCTGGCATAGAAGAATCCGTCGCCGCCGGCCTCCCCGGGCAGTCTTTGCAATCCCGGATTCTCTCTGGTTTCATCCGGAGTAACGGGCCAGAGCTCCGCATCCGGATGCTCATTCAGAAAGTCCCGGATCTGAAAACTGTTTTCTTCGGGAATTATGGAGCAGGTGGTGTAGAGCAGAGTTCCTCCGGGTTTCAGGAGGCTCCAGATGCTGCGGAGTATCCTTTTTTGCACGGCGATAATATTTTGAATTTCCTCTGCTGTACGGATCCATCTGATATCAGGATGTCTTCTGATAACACCGGTGGCCGAGCAGGGGGCGTCCAGAAGTATTACGTCATATTCCGGAACCGGAGACCAGTTTTCGGGATCAGAGCAGGCATCGCCGAAAACCACATGGCACGAAAGCTTCAGCCGATCCAGATTGTCCTGAATTCTGGCAAGTCTTTTCTTATCGTTATCCACGGCTGCCAAAAGCCTGATACCGGGATATTTTTCCAGAATATGAGTGGTTTTGCCGCCCGGAGCGGCGCAGCAGTCCAGCACGGCATCTCCATCCTTTACGGGCAGCAGAGTCGTGGCATACTGGGATGCCAGATCCTGAATAAAAACGGCCCCGGTTTTGAAAAGAGGGATTTTATCCGCAGGAAGCGGATTCAGGATTTCGATGGCCTCCGGAACCAATTCCGAGGTTCTGAATGCGATGTTTTTTACTGAAAGGAGCTCCAGGTATTCCGGTATTCTGCATTTTGCGGGGTTCAGACGTATCCACAACGGGGGATGGCGGTTGCTGTTTTCGAGAATGTCAGGAGTTTTTTCGCGGTAGTGTTTTTTGATGAGGTTAACCAGCCATTCAGGAAATGAATACCGGGATTCGTAGGAAGCGTCAAGCTTTGCGGTAATCTCCGCCTGCCGTCTCATGAAGTTGCGCATAACGGCATTGGCGAGATTCACATATTTCGGGAAACCGGCTTTTCTCATGGTTTCCACGGTTTCGTTAAGAGCGGCATGGGGCGGAATTCTGGTGTATTGCAGCTGGCAGATGCCTACTGCCAGAATATAATGAGCCAGAAGATCCTTTTCGGTAATGGGCTTGGACAGGAGGATGCCGAGAGCTCCGTTAATCCAGCCGTAGTTTCTTACTGTTGCGTAGGTGAGTTCCCGGTAAAGGCTCCGGTTTTCCGGAGAGGTGTATTCTTCAGAAAAATTAATGACAGTGGTCAGCTGTTCCCTGTTGGACAGCACCCGCAGCGCTGACTCGCTGGCCAGCCTGCGAGGATTTTTAGCGTTCTTCATGCCTGATGATAATCCAAAATCTGGCCCGGAGCAAAGAACTGCTTTCGGGAATTAATAAGCTGTGAAAAGGACACCCTTCCCTTGCCAGGCATTTGAAGCTCAGTTATTTTCAGTATCCCGGAACCGGTTTGTATAAAGAGTCCCTCTTTTGAGGCGGCGGTGATGGTTCCCGGGACTCCGGCGGAACCCTGATTCTCAATGCTTTCTGCCCGGAATACCTTGATTTTGGTGCCGGCGAGAATTATGGAGGCAATCGGCCAGGGCTGGTAAGCGCGAATATGGCGTTCCAGAGTCTCGGCGCTTTCCGCAAAATTTAAAATGCCCTCCTCTCGGGTGAGCTTCTTTGCATAGGTAACCCGGCTGCTGTCCTGGGGGATTGCGTTCTCATAAAGATTTTCAATATCCGGAATAACCCCCAGCAATGTTTCCGCTCCCAGAGTTTGCAGCTTAAGGTAGAGACTTTCAGAGGTGTCAGTATTCTCTATGGGGAGTTCTTTGCTGACTATGATATCTCCGGCGTCCAGTTCCGTTCCCACCTTCATAATGGTAATGCCCGTGACGGCATCCCCGTTCCAGAGAGCTCTTTGAATAGGAGCTGCCCCGCGCCATCTGGGGAGCACTGATCCGTGGACATTAATGGTGCCAATGCGGGGCACGGCCAGAAATTCGTCCGGAATAAGCTGACCGTACGCAACTACGATCGCCAGATCCGGCGCCAGGTCTTTAATGATTTGCAATGCCGCGGCGTTGTTTTTCAGCTTTTCCGGCTGATAGACAGGAATGCCCCGGGATGCGGCGACTGCCTTGACAGGTGTCGGCGCAATGTGATTTCCTCTGCCGGAAGGGCGATCCGGCTGCGAGAATACTGCCGCAATTTCAATTCCGCCTTCCAGAAGGGTTTTCAGGTGAAATGCGGCAAAATCAGGAGTTCCGGCGAAAATGATTTTCATGGTTGATTATCCTGTTACTGAGATTCCCTGGCGGCTCTTTTTCTTTCGCGGGCAAGTTTGGCAGCCTTGGCGCGGTATAAGTTTTTCTTCATAGCAGAGAGATAGTCAATGAAGAGATGACCGTCAAGATGATCCATTTCATGCTGGATGCAAATAGCCTGAAGGCCGGTGGCGCTGATGGTAAAAAACTCACCCTTGATGTTTTGAGCTTTTACAGTAACATTATCAGCCCTGCTGATACGGGCGCGAAGACCCGGGACCGAAAGGCAGCCTTCTTCTATGCTGTTGGTGCCTTCCTTGGAAACAAACTCGGGGTTTATCAGCACAATTTGATGTTCGGGAAGGCGATCTCCCTCGATGTCCATGACAACTACCCGTTTTCTGATGTTTATCTGAGGAGCAGCCAGTCCTATTCCCTCATCATGGTACATAGTCTCAAACATATCGGAGACGAGAACAGCGAGACTTTCGTCAAACTCAGTTACAGGAGAGCTTGACAAGTGCAGATGCTCGTCCGGATAGTATAGTAATTCGCGTATAGCCATAGAATATTCCTCGGTAAAGTCCCGACATTATAACATGAGCGGCTGTTAACTCTGAATGTGTGTCGGATCTCAAATTTTTAACGGGAAAGGGGGGCGGATTCCGTCCTGAAGGATCACCCCGCAAACCTGTGATTTGTGATCGATAATTTAAAAAGGCAAGTACGCATAAGCCGTTTTTTGGCTAAAATAATTATTCTTGATTATACTCGTAGTGGGATAGTCATTTGTACCTGGGCCGAATCGGACTGTGTGAAGTATTGAGCGGTTTCATGCAAGTGCGCTATGGCTTAAATTTAATTACAAACCTACATAAGTTGCTGGCATGCAGTGATTTATGATGAAAAGATTGGATGGAATCAAGCAGGGATCCTTATGATTTTACAGAAGATAGGAATTTTTGTTGCCGCTATGCTATTTGCGACAGTATCTGTGGCTGACACCTTGGACATGCAGGAAAATCACCCTACAAAATATGTAGTTAAGAAGGGTGATACTCTGTGGGATATTTCAGGAAAGTTTTTGAAGAAGCCCTGGTATTGGCCGAAGATTTGGAATGTGAATCCGCAGATAGACGATCCGCACTGGATTTACCCGGGCGATGTTCTTACGCTTGTATGGATTGATGGGAAACCTTATCTTCAGAAGGCTGTTTCAGCCCAGACCAATAAGCCGATTCCTACCATTGATGCCAAGGCTATAAAAACCTTCCTTAAGCATGATCAGGTACTGCCCTTTGATGACAATGAAAGAGCAAAGATTCCCTATGTTTTAGGCGAGAATGATGCAAAGAAGGTTATTGCCGAAACCGGCGATATCTATGTAAGAGGAAGTCTTGCCAAGGGCACTCAGTATGCTATTTATCGCAAAGGCCCGCTCCTTAAGGACGAGACCGGCAGAAAACTGGGTTATCAGGCTGTATATTCAGGCGCCCTGGTTGCCGGTGAAGGAAACGGCACTGTGACAAAGGCTCTTCTTGTTAAGAATCTTCAGGAGGTAATGCCCGGAGATTTCGTAATGCCTTTCAACAATGACGACGGATATGACCTGTATTTCGTTCCTAAGCCTGCTCAGGTTGAGACCAGCGTTCTCGCTTTGGGAAATCTGGATTACAACCTTGCCGGCCGCAATGATACCGTTGTTCTCGGCAAGGGCAGCAAGGACGGTGTCAGCACCGGCGATGTATTTGCCATCAGCAAGACCGGAAAGGGTGTAGTCGGACATGCGGCCGAAGAGACTGATTACTATGAGTTCTCCACCGTAGGCAAGCAGTTCGGAGCTGATAAGAACTTCAAGCTTCCTGATGATGTAGTCGGTCAGGCTATGGTATACAAGACCTACGACAATGTGTCTCTCGCAATTATTCTCACCGCTCAGAAGAGCGTTGGCGTTGGCTACAAGGCCGGAAAGCCGGAGTAATCTGGAAGACAGCTAATTTAGTCAAGTTAAAGCCCGGGGATTTCCCGGGTTTTTTTGTCTGAAGCGAAATCCGGCAAAAAGCTTTAAGCAAAAGGGGGCATAAACGGCAGGGGCAAATGCATGGCATTGAAGTTCCGGGAATGTCAGAAAACGGTGTTGCCTTGTTCTCTTATCGGCCAGTTTTCGGGAAAAAGGGATTAATTATCCGATCTTTGTACTGATTTTGACTCAAAACCAATAATACCGTGAAAAACATCGATAAAACCTTGATTTATACTGGTTTTCGGCATATTTCCGTTTGATTTTTCGTTATGTTTTGAGTATAATATATAAAGAGTCCTGTAGTATTATACTTAAAAGGAATTGCCATGGGCAGACCCGCAAACCCTGATACTGATTTCAAAGTAGCTCTTCGTGTAACAGGAAAATATCGCTATGCAGCCACGCAGCCGCATATCACGGACGAACATAGCGGTAAGACAGTGCGCAGATATGTTTACTGGGGAGAAGTTAGCGAAGATCTCCGTTTTATACCCAACAGCAGATTTATACTGACCCCTGAGAGTAAACGCAAACGGCTGATTTTTCCGCCGGCCTGGGATATTTCAGCTATTGATTCTGTTGACAGCGAGGCGCCTAAAATTCCCATAGTGGCCGATCCTTATGTTGCAAATGACGGATCAGCATTCACCGGAACTGTCAGTGCATGCCCCGCTGCAGGACAATTCAATAACAGACTTTACGGTGGTTCCTGGTTCTTATGGCAGATTGCTGTAAAGAAGCACGTTGTTGAGGATCTTTTGCAAGTATTCAGTGAACAGCGCGGCATAGTTGAGGACATAATGACACTGGCAATGTTTCCGATCCTTACAAAATACAACTACAGCATGACAGAGCGCTGGCAAAAGTATACAAAGACCCCGTCAAGAAGATCTTTGAGCCCTTCATACATAACGCGCCTTACTCAAAAAATTACTGATGACCACAGAATGCAGTTTCTGAAATTGAGAATTGCCAGAGAAGGGGGCAAGGCTGTGGTCGCCTGCGATTCTACTACTCGCTCAGCGTATGGACACTGTCTGGCTGATATAAGATGGGGTAACAATAAGGACAACAAGGAGTTACAAAATACGCTTGAGGTTGTGGTTTATTCGTTAAGCTCCCATGAACCCATATATTACCGAACCTTTGGCGGTAATGAAAATGATGCCAGAACACTGCGTACGATAGTAAACGATCTTAAGGCCCTAAAATGCGGGGATCTGACTGTCATTTTTGACAGAGGGTATGAAACCCCTGAGAATATCGACACTATGATTCTGGAGGAGCAGTGTTTTTTGGTATGCGGTAAGGTTAGTCAGGAACCGGTTTACAGCAATCTATGCAAAATAAAGTTCGACCAGCAGGGCATGCCTCTTGAGATGACGTACTTGCAGGAACACGGGATTTATGCGATTCAATACGAAACCCCCCGGACTGTTTTAGCAAATCCAGAAGATTCCGGCTCCGGGAAAAACGTTAAGTTAAAGGTGAATCTCTTTCTGGATATGAAAAGACGGATTCAGATTCTGACGTTAATCAATGAAGAAATTAAAAAGGAAGCCGTAATCGTCAGGGAGAAGGACGGAACTTCATGCACCGAAGAACAATGCAAAGCACTGTCCAAGCAACTAAGGTACTACTATGTGAAGAGATCCAAAGACAAACGCATGGTCATAAGTCCAAATGAGAAAGCAATTGGTAAAAGCAAGGCCACCGCCGGTTTTTTTGCTTCGATTTCATACATGGTTGACGGTGATGCCCTCAGCCAGTACAAGCTTTACGTGATGAGAGATGAACAGGAAAAGTACTTTGAAGCGATGAAGGATCAGCTTGGGTTCGATGTTCAGGGTAACTGGTCGGAAGACGGAAAAACCGGAAGACTGTTCATTCTGTTCATTGCGCTTATCATGCGTTCGGAAATCAGGGCGGTTTGGGTGGAGCGTCTGAGAAAAAGGTACCCCTCCTCCCTTGATGTTTTGCAAGAGATGTTTCCGATCCGTTTCGTTGAATACGATGACGGGTCAACGCATGTGACAAGTTTTACAACTCCACAGGCTGAAATATGTCAGGCTTTTTCCCTTCCCATTCCTGAAGAATGTTTGAGCAATCATCAAAAAGTTGAAATTGACAGAGCAGTGGCAAACAGAAAGCCCGGAAGACCCAAGGGGTCTTTGAACCGAAAACAGGTGCGTGGAGCGTTATGAGTCAAAAGTAATGCAAAAATCGGATTAATTAGAGAAAATTTCAAAAAATACTTGCGCGCTGTGACGCTATGCTGTATTATGACGCCCGCTTGCATAGCAATGCAAGCTACGCCGACATTGGAGGGGTTCCAGAGCGGTCAAATGGAACAGACTGTAAATCTGTCGCCCTTGGCTTCGATGGTTCGAATCCATCCCCCTCCACCAACTGTGCGGGCATCGTATAATGGCTTTTACCCAAGCCTTCCAAGCTTGTGATACGGGTTCGATTCCCGTTGCCCGCTCCATTTTATTGAATTTTTCAATCGTCTTGAACTGTGGCAGCTGGCCTGCAGTTATCATTTCCTAGAGGAAACTAGTATGGCAAAGGAAAAGTATGTTCGTAATCTGCCTCACGTTAATGTAGGCACTATCGGTCACGTTGACCATGGTAAGACCACTCTTACTGCCGCTCTT
>NZ_JBGVBR010000009.1:0-2886 GCF_045225735.1 Succinimonas sp.
ATGATATGGCGTAAGGGGGATGCAACATAGTGTAATGCAAGGCAAAAACACGTCATGGCCAGCCCCCATTAGCCCCGCCTCTTTAGAGCTTAGCCATAATTTTCATCCCGAACCATCGCAATGCGGCTTTTGAGCCGTATTTGCCTCGTGAAGATCTTATGCCTTGTTTTTCGTATTCCGGAACCTGCTCATGTACGCAAAAAGGAATCGGTTCCTTTTGAAGATGCGAGCCCCGCTTGTTAAGTTTTGCCGCCAGAATTTCAGGTCAGCGCCGTTCCAAATGCGGGGTTACAGACATAAACCGCCCCAAAATTACTTTGACACCCTTTCAAACGGAGCCTGATAGCCAGTGCCTTCCATGCGGATCACCTTCTTGATCTCAAATGAAGTGATCCCGAAATCCCGGCCCAGCGGGGATCTCTTTTCGGTATCGCCGTCATATTCGATCTTCACGCAGTTCGGCTTATCCTTTACGGTAAAGACCTCTTTGGCGCTGTCATACGAAGCCTTGTAGGAGCAGGAATGAGTTTCCCCGCCGCCGTCAGATTCGTTTACCTCAAGAGTGTAGGCATCACCGGTCTTGGCTACCTGGATATTGTAGCCGCCGTTAAAGTCATATGACCAAGATCCGGTCTCTCCGGACTCGGGGCCGATATAACCGGCAACGCCGTATACCTTATCGCCGGCCTTCTGAATAAGCTGCCGGGTTTCAACGAAGGCGTAGGTAACAGGAGTGTCATCATCTTCCTCGTCTTCATCGGCATCCTCCGGTTCGGTCTGTTCCCCGATAACCTCGCAGTCAATGGTGTCCAGCGCTACCTTGAGGGCTTCGGCCTTGGGATCATAGGCCGCTTTGCACTTGCAGAGGGTATAGGTTTTTGCGGTGTCAGGATTTTCGGAGTATTCCTCCATAGCAAAATCATTGCCGCTTTTGACGATTTTGATCACCTCGTTTTCAAGATAGGGATGCTCCCATCTTCCGGTGATATCATTCTCTGTAATGGCTGCGAGACCGGTTACCGGCAAAGCCAGCAGAATACCCAAAGTCAGTTTATGAAGCTTCATATCAATCATCCTTGTGGTTGTGATGTTGTACAGTAAATGTCGTACCGAATACCTCAGGCTTTTCCGGGAAAACTTCCGGGGTATCTTCGGATGGGAAAATCAGATTATTCGGCGGACGACTTCAGGGAAAGGATCTTTTCCTCTGCCTGCTCCCGGTACTGACAGCTCTGAGTATCCTGCAGAGAACAGCCGATACTGGCGACATTATGGGCCTCCTGAAAGAGACCGCCCTCATAAAGCAGTCCGGCCGCCCGTCCGCAGCCCGTCCCCTGTCCGGAAACGCAGCCGATCATCCAGATCTCCGTCATAACCTGCTGCTCGTTCTGCTTCCCGGGATCGCCGGTGTATTCTTTGATTAGATAGCACAAAGGGGTATTAAGACTCCGGCAGCCCTTGTTAAAATACTGAACCGCATCTTCGCGGGCGCTCTCCTTGCGGTAATCCGGGCTCGTGCCGTCAAGATACATAAGTCCCCGGAACAGGCAGACTGCATGGTAGCTCTTCCCGCAGCCTCTCTCCATATAGTGAGCCGCGGCGCTGTAATTGCCGGCGTCATAGTAGCCCAGGGATGTTTTTATCCAGATCGCGACGGCGTCATCCTGAGAATCCTCCGGCTCCTCTGCTTCTTCCGTAAGCATGAAAATAACAATAACAAACGGCAGAGTAGCCATAAGCAGGCAAAAGATGGTGTGAACCCAGTCGCTGTGTCTGTCAGGGCCGGATTTCCGGCTGTGAAAAAGGTTAAAAATGCTCATTCCGTGTTACCTTTCGGGGAAAATGCGGAGATTTTCGCATGCTGTCATGATACCGGAGCAAGGTTCATTCATTACCCCTTCGCGCCGGCAAAATCTGACTGCTTCTTTTTCGGCTGGCGCTTTCCGCATCGCAGCCGTATCTCCGGGTAAGAGGCAGCGCCTCTGAAAAAGAACCAGCTCCTGCATATAATACCGGAAGCTCCCGGATAAAAACGTGCCGATCCCCGCAATCGGAGGGAAGAAGCCGCTCTGGCGCGAAATTTTGCCATTCCGGATTAGCCTTTAGGGGCATCCGGCAGCATTGTGAGCCCGAAACTGTTCCAGACTGCCTCCATTGTCTCCCTTTGGATGGCCCCTTCCCGGGCGATGCCCCGGCCGCGAAGCCGGCGCCAAAGCATAAGAAGCATGAACTCCCCGGAATCAGGCCAAAAAAGACAGAGACAGAGCCGGAGCAAAAGAAGCAAATGATAAGCGGAGAGAGAAATGCCGAAAGGCCTGAACCTAAGCTTCCCGAAACAGCTTTATTCCGCCGCTGGTTCATTCTGTTCCGCCGTAAGGTCGCTGTCAAAATCGTAGAATATGGACATGTACCTGAAACGCTCCGTGACTTCGATATCAGGATACTTTTCACACAAGTTTACCGTCATATAAAGCTCATATTTCCCACCGTGTTTGCCATGCTTCTCAAACCTCCGATAGATGCAGATTTCCGAGGTGTGGCCATCACTGAAGAAGGCCTTCGCCGTGAAGTGCCGCAGATCAGATTTGCTGGGCAGGGCAAAATTTTCTTTTGCAATGCCCCGTTTTTTCAGCGAATTATCCTGTTTCTGAGTGATTTTTCACGGGGTTTCAGAGCTTGCTTTTGAACGATCTGCGGCATTTTTGGATAGATCACGGCGCGGGCCTGCCTGTGATAAGCCATAGCGGCTCGCCTTAGATCATTTTATGAAAAATTGCTTACATCCCCGTTTACATAAAGCCGTCATAAAATAGTGTTTCCCGGCTTTTCAGATATGAGAAATCCCCTGTAATTTTCTTTCATTTTCATAATTCTTTCAGCATTTTA
>NZ_JBGVBR010000010.1:0-2087 GCF_045225735.1 Succinimonas sp.
GGCTCCGGCATAAAGCCTCCTGATGGACAAGGTGTTATCCCGCACCACCGGAATCGCAAAGCCGCAGTTAAGCACATCTCTGAGCGATTCCAGGAGCGTGCTGTCGCTGTCTATGGAGCCGCTGCACCCCAGGCCCTGAGACCGCCAGAGCTCATCAAAGTCCATGAGCGTATCCTCATCCAGAATATTGCGGTATTTGGAGTTCCGCACGATGTACTGCACCACCGGAGCGATGTCCCTTGTTGCCACGAGAGGCTGCTCGGCTGTGACTGAATACCCGTATCTCACAGCCGGAAGTTTTCTTGTCCAGCAGGTGGCAAGCTGATTTTCAGAAAGCTCCGAAAGAGTTTCGTTGCCCATGAATCGGCAGATCAGCACCGTCATGTTGTCGTAATGGTCAATTACATTGATGACGCTCTTAAGCCCCGTCCACTTGATCTCCTCAAGAGCCCGGGAGGAGCCGTCTTCCTGCGAGGTTCTGAGAACCCGGAACTCGTAATTCCCGGCTGTCGGAGGTATATGCCGTTGTTGTCCTCGATCTGTCTTACGGCGGCAATCATCTTGTCGTGCATGATGAACCGAGCGGACTTGCGGTAAGGACGTTTCAGGGAATAGACGGAGGACAAAAAATCCTGTGGTCATGAGGGGTCCCGCATCAATTCCGATTTCGGAGCTGAGAATCCCGGAACTATGTCAAGATTGCGGAAAACCCTGAGGGGCGGAACCTTAATGAATGGTGTATGATAACCGCATAGACAATACGATGCAGACAGGTAAGGCTCTCGGCTAATCTAAAACTTGCTTTCCATATTTAACCCCACCGCCATTTACACATAGGGACATGATGGTACTGGGCAAGAAGTGAAGTTTTCTGCCGGAAACAGGCTCGTAAAATTCAGGAGAATGCAGCAAAAGATGATAACAGGCGAAATCAAGAACAAAATCGACAAGATTTGGACAGATATTTGGGCAGGGGGCATAACAAACCCGCTGACCATCATAGAACAGCTGACCTACCTGATGTTTATTCATTCCCTGGATGAGAAAGAACTGGATACAGAGTCGCTGGAGCGTGATTGCGGGGAGAGACTTCCGAAGATCTTTCCCGACACGCCTGCGGGACAGGCTATGCGCTGGAGCAACTTCTCAACTCTGGGTTCTCCGGAAGAAGTTTTTGATCTGATGTCCTTGCGGGTTTTTCCGGCCATAAAGGCCATGAAAAACGGCCGCCTTCCCGATTTTAATTCCCGTGGCCAAATGGTATGGCCGGATCCCGAAGTGTACGGTTCTGTTTCAGGCGGTGAATCTTCGGTGAACTCCGCTTTTACTCAGCATATGGAGAAGGCGGTTTTTGTGATCCCTACGCCGCTGGTGCTGGATAAAATCATAAGTGGTCTTAATGATTTGTATAAGACCGAGCTTCACAAGGGGCTTGATCTCCAGGGTGATCTTTACGAGTACATGCTGAGCAAGCTCTCATCAGCCGGGCAGAACGGTCAGTTCCGCACTCCCAAGCATATCCGGGAGATGATGGTAGAGCTTCTGAAACCGACGCCAGAGGACTCTGTCTGCGATCCCTCGTGCGGCACGGCGGGGTTCCTGATAAGTTCGGCGGAATTCATCCGCAGGCATTATGAAGACGACATGACCGAAGAGCAGTGGAAGCATTTCGGAAGTACCATGTTTTCGGGGTATGACATTGACCACACCATGCTCCGAATTTCAGCCATGAATCTGATGCTGCATTCCATCAGCAATCCTGAAATCGCCTATTTGGACAGCCTTTCCAAAAAAAATGAAATCTGCGACAAATACACCATCTGCTTGGCCAATCCTCCCTTCAAGGGCACGGTGGACGCAGAAAGCATCAATGACAATCTCAAGGCGGTAACCAATACCAAGAAAACCGAACTCCTCTTTATCGCTCTCTTCCTGCGGATCCTGAAAAAGGGCGGACAGTGCGCCTGCATTGTACCTGACGGGGTGCTGTTCGGTTCTTCCAAAGCTCACCAGTCCATAAGGCGGGAACTGGTGGAAAATCATCAGCTGAGAGCGGTAATTTCCATGCCGTCAGGTGTCTTTAAACC
>NZ_JBGVBR010000011.1:0-5533 GCF_045225735.1 Succinimonas sp.
GCCCACACAGATTGTCTAAGCTGTTTGTTAAAGAACTTCGCTGAGCTTTACCCTGTCAGCGAGTGCGTATTTTAGAGTTTTTTTGAAACCCGTCAACACATTTTTGATCTTTTTCAAAAAAACGCTAAAAAAGGAGCGCTTCTGGATGTTTTTTAACCAAAAACACCACCAAAACGCCCCTTTTAAGATGCTATCGCCTGAAAAATCTAACTGTCAGTGCACACTTACCCTGAGAACAGTGACCTTTACACTGTTGGAGGTAAAAATCTTGCCGCCCTGAACCTGTACCTTGGTGGTAATCATATGCTCGCCCCGGGGCACGCCCTCTAAGCGCACCGACGGAGAATTGTTGGCAGAACCAAACAGGGAGCCATCAATAAACACCTTGGTGGAATAATTTCCCGATGGCATCGGGTTAATGCTGGAGGATACAGTTACCACACCGTCATTGGCGCGAATTTCCTGACCGTTAGCCGGAGAAACAATGGTTACCTTGATGTTATTGTTGGAGGTGGCATTAGACGGCCTTATAGTCTCTCGCTGGGGAACATAAACGGTATCCACAGTGCCAACCTTAGGAGCCTTTACATCGACTTTTGATGCCCCGTTCTGACTGGCAACGCGCTGTTCGTCTCCGTAATGAGTGACGCCATTGCTGTCAACCCACTTGTAAACCTCCTCGGCGTTTGCGCTGACCGCTAAAACTCCCAGCCCCGCGGCCAAAACATATAAAGCGGCTTTAAGCTTTTTCACAGTTTTCATAGCAACCTTTACCTCTGTATTCATTCCGGACTCGCGGCAGCGCCTGCCTGCCGTCATCCCTGCCGAACATATCTGATCCCCTATAATGCATTATATCCGTAACGCTGTCATTAAATTGTGATGCTGTTTGTGATGCTGTTTGTTATGCAATGTCGCCGCAGCGCGGAAAGCCGGAAATATTTCATCTCCGGGGCAATCTTTTCCAAAACCCGGATCTCTCCGGACTTTTCCGAAGGGCCCCGGTCTCGCAGAAATTCTCCCGGGGTGCGGTAAAGCAACGCCCCGGGGAAATGCCTTTTAGGCTCTGTGGTAAAAATATTGCATTAAGCCCCGGGGATAATTCCGGATTATCCCGGCAAAATACCGATCCGGAGCCGGACAACAGGAAATTCCGCCCGGTTCTCAGGAGATGGCGATTAAACAGTAATCACCATCATGGTGCGTTTGCACCAAATAAAACATTATTCCCAATTCCATGCACTAATTTGGTGATATTATGAGACTAAAGGATTTGGCGCCTTCCCTGCTTTCCAATATCAGCACCGGCATTATGGCGCTGAACCGGGATTTTGACATTGTCTTCTCAAATCCGGCCTGCGAGCAGATTCTGGGCATCAGCGCCGCCAAAATGAAGAGCTCGTTCTTTCCCGATATTTTCAGCTACTCCAGCATAGATTTCTGGAAGCTGCTTACAGCGGCTGCGGAAGAAAAGGAGGTATTTTCCATCAGCAATGCCGTCCTGGTTACCGCTCATGAAAAGATCTTCTGCGATGTCGCCATTTCCAGCTTCAGCCTGGATATCGCGCCCGGCAAAAAAGCTCCGGAGCCGCCCCGGCAGGAATCTCTGCTCCTTTGCGAATTCAAAAAGGTTTCCCGGGAAAGAGTAATGGAGCATGAGCGCCAGCAGGAGAGCCAGCAGAATGCCGCCCGGGATCTCGTGAGAAGCCTGGCTCATGAAATTAAAAATCCTCTGGGAGGACTCCGGGGCGCCGCTCAGCTTATTCAGAAGGAATACAGTCATGATTCCTCCCTCTATGAATACTGCAACATCATTATGGAACAGGCCGATCGCCTTAAAAACCTGGTTGACCGGCTTCTGGGACCGCAAAAAGCCGTTCCGGCCGAGTACGGCAATATCCACTGCATTATTGAAAAGGTCAGAAAGCTGCTGCTGCTTGATATCAGCGAGGACATTTGCATCGAAAGAGACTATGACCCTTCCCTGCCGGAAATCAAGATGGATGCGGCAAAAATGGAGCAGGCTCTCCTGAACATCATCGGAAACGCCGTGGCGATTCTTAAGGAAAACCATGTTAACCCCGGACTGATAAGCATTCAAACCCGGGCGGATTACTGCGTCAGTATCAGAGGCCGCTACTTTCCCACAGTCATGAAAATCACCATTACCGACAACGGCCCCGGCATTCCGCCGGAAATTGCCGATACCATCTTTTATCCCATGGTGTCACGCCGGGCCGGAGGCACCGGCCTCGGGCTCCCCATCGCCCAGAGCATTATCGCCCAGCATCACGGCAAAATCGAGTGTCAGAGCTTTTCCGGCCAGACACAGTTTATTATTTACCTCCCTCTGAGCTCAGAAGGAACCGCGCAATAAGGAGAAATATTTCATGTCCGACAACTACAAGAACGGCAGAGTCTGGATTGTGGACGATGACAGCGCCATCCGTTTTGTTATCGACCGGGCTCTGACCAAGGAAGGATTCGTCTCTGAGGTTTTTTCCGACGGGGAATCAGCCCTGAAAAAGCTGCAATCCAGTCAGCCGGAATGCATTATCTCCGATATCAAAATGCCCGGCATTGACGGCATCTCCATGCTTAAGGAAATCCACCGCGGTTTTCCGGAGATTCCGGTAATCATTACCACGGCCCACAGCGACCTTATGAATGCCGTGCGCTCCTATGAAAACGGCTCCTTTGAATATCTCCCCAAGCCCTTTGACCTGGATGAATGCATCGCCATCGTCAAAAAGGCAGTGACCCAGTACCGCAAAAACGCTCCCGGAACAAATACCGGAGAAAATGACGCAGGTTCCCTGAGCTCCCGCAGCATCACCGAGCTTATCGGCGAGTCCCAGGCCATGCAGGAGGTATACCGGGTTATCGGCAGAATCTCCCACTCCAATGTCAGCGTCCTTATCATGGGGGAATCCGGCACCGGCAAGGAGCTGGTAGCGCGGGCCATTTACCGGCACAGCACCAGAAACCGGAAGCCCTTTGTGGCCCTTAATATGGCCGCCATTCCTCAGGAGCTCATCGAATCTGAACTGTTCGGCCATGAAAAGGGCTCCTTCACCGGGGCCAACAGCCAGAGAATAGGCCGTTTTGAAGAAGCCAACACCGGAACCCTGTTTCTGGACGAAATCGGGGACATGCCCATGGAAGCACAGACCAGACTGCTCCGGGTGCTGGAAAACCGGGAATTCTACCGGGTGGGAGGACAGACCCCCATATCCGTGGATGTCCGCATTCTGGCTGCCACCAACAAGAATCTCCCGGAATATGTAAAAAAGGGCCTGTTCCGCGAGGATCTGTACTTCCGCCTGAATGTGATCAGCATTCGCATCCCCCCGCTCCGGGACAGATCCGATGACATTAAAAAGCTCACCAGGCACTTTCTGGATAATGCCGGAACAGAAATGAACGCGCCCCCGAAAATCCTCCGGGAGGATGCTCTGGAAATCCTGAGAACCTTCTCCTGGCCGGGAAATATCCGCCAGCTCCAGAATGTCTGCCGCTGGCTGACGGTAATGGCCCCAGGACAGATCATCACCCCGCCGGATCTGCCCGAAGAAATCCGGCATCCCGATAATGCAGTTTCCGCTGCCGGCGCCGGCGCCGGCGCTCCGGAATATCCCGGGACGCCGGCCCCGGAGCCGAAACATTCTGCCGGAACTGCTCCGGAGGAAGGATATGATAATGCTGCATTGCCCTTGCCGGCGGAGCAGGCTCCGGCCGGTTCCCCGGCCGCAAGCGGCATCCGGGGCGGCAGCGCCGCTGCCTCAACCGACTGGGAGCCCATTCTGGGGAACTGGGTCGCCAAAAAGCTCAGCGAAGGCAATATCGATATTCAGAAGGAGGCCATGGACGCTTTTGAATTTATCATGATAAAGGAAGCCCTGAAATTTACCCATGGCAAAAAGCTGGAGGCCGCCCGCATTCTGGGTATTGGCAGAAACACCCTTACCAGAAAGCTGCAGGAATTCCGGGAGCGCTTCAAGGATAACTGAGGAAAGCAAAAAGGGCCCCGGAATCTCCCGGAGCCCCATGAAAAAGGGGAGTCATTGACTCCCCCCGGAAACGCATTACCGAAAATTACTTCTTGTAACGGTTAGCCATGTTGTCAAGACGCTCGTTAGCGCGAGCAGCGTCAGCTCTGGCAGCGGCAACTTCGTTGCTCAGCTGGTTCTGGTTGGACTTAACAGCAGCAACATCAGCAGCAAGAGCGTCAACCTTCTGAGAAAGAGCGTCAACCTTCTGAGAAAGAGCATCGGTGTTAGAGCAGCCAACAAGAGCAGCGCCTAATACAGCAGTGCCTAAAACAACCTGTAACTTATTCATGATTTTCTCCATCATATTATCGTTATTTAAGTTTATTACCCTGGAATCTGCGAACAGACCCCGCCGGATTTGGTTGTAATTTTAGCCTAATATTAAGCATAAGTCACGTTTTTTCAAATATTTTTTTTGAGCATCGTCGCACTGCGGTCACATAAGGCTGTTGCGCTTCCAAACAAAATTTATAAAAGAATGAGTATAGATATTTTTGGCCTTGGGCGGTTTATATTATGATGAAAGCGGCTCATTAGCGCCTCACCGAGGTGATTTATCGCGGCCTGCATGATAACGACAGTTAAAAGCGGCAGAGACGCAGCCGATTATCAGAGCTGACAGGAACAACGTCTCCCATAAGCAAGACTGCACCATATACGAAGAGTCATTTCAGAAAATGCCTCATTTCCGAAAAAGCCCCGTCTCACACAAAGAGGATAATCCCATGCCCGCCGCGTCAGGTTTTTGATAAAATCTCCGCTCATAACCGATTCCGGTCATTTCCGGAACCGCTTCCAATCTCAAGGAGAGCCTAGATGATAAATATTAAGAGAATGGCCAAAGGGCTTCTTCCCGGCCTTGGCATCATAACTCTGGCGTTAAGCGCCATGCTTCCCGGGACAGCCGGCGCGGATTACGCCATAGTGCCGCCGTCAGTAATCGGCAAGGACGGCAAAATTCAGCTCCGCTATCTCAATGATGTCCTGATTCCCATGATGAGGGACAGCATCAAAGAAGCCTCCCGGAGCACCGACGATTTCTCTCTCGCGGACATGCGCCGGGGTAACGGCGCCTCCATTATCATGATCTGGCAGGTCAGAAGCAAAAGCACTCAGGAACAGATAAAGAATCTTTCGGACTCTCCGTCCTTCCTGTGCAGCCTCCTGAGCTCCGGAGACCGGGAACTTCTGAAGCTTATTGACTATATGGAGCAGGACTACATTACTCCTGATAAAACGGTGATTAAGAAAACCCGCCTCAGCAAGGAGGACTGCCGCCTTAAGTAAGATGCCGGCTTCCGGAGGGCAGGGCTCTCCGGAAGCTGTCTTTCGGGAACTTTATTAATGGTGAACAGAAAACGAAAAACGGGATATCAGATGATACCCCGTTTTGGATGAGTGGCGGAACGGACGGGGCTCGAACCCGTGACCTCCTGCGTGACAGGCAGGCATTCTAACCAGCTGAACTACCGCTCCGTGCT
>NZ_JBGVBR010000012.1:0-8236 GCF_045225735.1 Succinimonas sp.
GCCCACACAGATTGTCTAAGCTGTTTGTTAAAGAACTTCGCTGAGCTTTACCCTGTCAGCGAATGCGTATTTTAGAGTTTTTTTGAACCTCGTCAATACTTTTATCAAATTTTTTCAAAAAAATCCCAAAATGGTCATTTTTTGACCAATATTTAGGTTTAGTCCGGAGTGCCATACCGTCAGTTCAGGGGATAGGTGATGGCGATGCGAAGACCATGAGGCTTAATATTCTCGATGTCAATGCTGCCGCCCTGCTTCAGCACCAGATTTCTCACAATGGAAAGCCCTAGCCCCACATGAGCGTCATCAGTGGCGCGGGCCTTATCGAGACGCATGAAGGGCTTGAACACATTCTCCTGCTGATCCTCCGGTATGCCGGGGCCGTTATCCTCAACCATGAGCCTGATGGCATCTGAGTTCTCCTGAAGCCGCACCTTTACCTGCGTTCCATAGCACAGGCTGTTATCAATAAGGTTCTGCAAAATACGATGCATTTCCGTGGGACGGCAGAGAAAGGTATTGGCATTCTTAAACGAGCTTTCCTCCGTGAAGGAAACATCATGACCGTTATCCTGATAATCTGACGCAATGCTTTCCACCAGCGATGACAGTCTGAGCTCCCGGCACTCCTCGCGATTTTCCTCGCTTCTGGCAAAATCCAATGTGGCTCTGACCATCTTGGACATATTGCTGACGGTGTCAATCAGCTTGTTTTTGTCCTCGCAATCCGGCAGCATTTCCGCTCTTAAAACAATGCTGGTAAGCGGAGTTTTCAAATCATGAGAGATAGCAGCCAGAATTCTCGTGCGATCCTGAATGAATGTGGTTATCCGTTCCTGCATGCGGTTGAAGGATTCCAGAAGATCCTTTATTTCCTCCGGGCCGGTAACGGGCAGCGGCTTTGATTCATAGTCATGACTCAGACGATTGACCTGCTTGGTGAGAGTGTGCAGAGGCTGAGTAAAACCGCGTACCAGGAAAAACAGCAAAAAGGCTCCGAACAGCGAAGCAAAAACAATGGTATAAAAAACCCGGGGTGTTACCGTAGGTATTATCACATCAGGTCTGAAATAGGCAAACGCCAGATATTTGCCGTCATTAAGAAGCACCGTTCCATGAGAAGACGGCACGTGCGATTCCAGATAAGACGCCGGAATCATAACCTTATCGGCCATTTCATCCATGGTCATCAGAGAAGAATGATCCTCGTATCGGATAAAGGACTGCTTCAGGCTTTGAGCTGAAACCATGGCCTCCGCAGGCTCCTCTGCGGCGCGTTCGTACATCATGACTTCCGGAGCTGCCGCCGTTTCCGCCTTCCCTTTACGGGAAGCAAAAATACCGAAAAACCGGTTCCCGCTCCCTCTCCGGTCATCCACAAAGATCTCTCCGTCATTGGGAACAGGAAAGTCATCGGCATAGTAATCCGGAGCATCATCGGTCATCATATTGACAGCTCCGGCATCCAGATCAAGAGAGCTTTCGATCTTGGACTCCATGCTTCTGTTCCTGACCGCGGTTTCCAAAGGCTTGTCCGTGATCAGAAAAAACGAGCTTCTGCCGTTCTGTCCCCGGAGCAGGCTTTTTCTGAGCTCGGGAGGAGTGTTATTAAGAATGCGCGCCGTATTGATGATCTTAATGGCTGAAAACTTTAGTCCGGTCTCTGTCCAGCGCTCATGCATATCCCAGAAAAATACGCAGATGATGATAATCTGAATAAGAAACAAGGTGGCCGTGGAGCTCAGCAGAAGCCGCCCCTTGATGGTTCCTGGTAACAGTCTAAACAAGCTCATGCTCAACTTCTGCCGTAAAACAATAACCGCCGCCCCATACCGTCTTAATGATATCCTGGCTGTCAGTGGATTCCCGGAGCTTTTTCCGCAGCCTGCTCACCAGAGTATCAATGGATCGGTCAAACACCTGCGCCGTCCGTCCCCGGGCCAGATCCAGAAGCTGATCCCGGGACAGCGTTTCCGCAGGATGCGTTAGGAATGTCAGCAAAAGGTCATACTCCGCGGTGGAAAGGGCAATCAAGGTTCCGTTATCATCAGTAAGCTCGCGCTTTTGCACATCCAGCCGGAGATTAATAAAACGGTAATATTTCAGATTTTTGGCGCCGGCTTCATCTCCTGAGATTCCCGCTGTTCTTCGCAGCACGGCCTTTATCCGGGCCAGAAGCTCCCGGGGATTGAAGGGCTTCGTCATATAATCGTCCGCCCCGATCTCCAGCCCGACAATGCGATCCGTATCATCGGACATGGCCGTCAGCATGATCACGGGAATTTTGTTCCCGCTGCTTCTGAGCCGCTTGCAGATGGAAACGCCGTCTTCTCCCGGCAGCATGATGTCGAGAACAATGAGATCCGGCTTCTGACTCATAAGAACCGTATCCAGTTCCTTGCCGTCCCTTGCCGTGACAGCTTTGACTCCGTGCTGCTCCAGAAATCTTTTTACCAGATCTCTTATGTCCTGATGATCATCAACCACCGCTATCAGCGGAATTCGCGCAAAGTCTGTCATTATGAGTTATCCCAAAAGTGCTGTCAGTAATTCTCTCAGGCTTCTGAAAAACGGCCTGCGACCGCCATGAGGAGCAAAAACCGCATTAAGATCGGTATCCGGACGCGCCGCAATATACCCGAACAAAGACCTGAGATATGCCTTGTCTGTATTTTCCAACAGATAATCCTTTTTTAAAAGCAGAAATCTCACAATATCCGGCAGGGCATGACTGATGCTGTGGCTCTTCCTGGCGCAGGACTCCACAGCCGTCATATCCGGGACAAAATTCAAAGCGCGTTCCAGTTCGGGCGTCATCAGATCTCCAAGTTCTTCCGGAAACATTTCCTGAAATTCCCGAAACGCCGCAGATAAATCCTGAGATAAGCTATGCAGTTCCGGAATAAAAAGACGTCTGAGGATAACCAGGTCTTCACCGGAATAATCACCGCTGCATCTCTTAAGAACATAATCAGCGACATCTGAAGAAGAGCACCCCTCACCGAAGAAAAACGTTTCCGGATCTGCCGGAGCGGCATGCCACCACGCCGGCAGCGGATAACGGATTTCCCGCAAAGGCAAATTCCGGCGGAATTTTTCTGCCATTATCCCTGCGGCAATCAGGGAATAGCGGTGACACCCCCAGAGACAAATCGCAGAAACCATGCCGCTGGCCGCATCTCTGGTAATGCCGGCATGAACCAGAAAAAATCCGTTTGCTTTCCAAAAGGCATAGGTATCAGGCTTAAACGCAAATGCGGCGCCGATAAAGTCTATGGTATCCGGACAGAATGCGGCCCGCTGCTCCTTAAGATAATGCAGCAGCCGGCTCCCGTATTTCCGCCGTCTCAGTTCCGGCCGCGTTATTATTCTCTCAGCCCTGAGGTACCGCAAAAGGCCGGCGCCGGCAATACCCGCATGCGCCATCAGAGTCTGGGGGAGCAGGTTTCCCGGAGGCTGTCTTTCACCGTTAAACACCGCCGCTGCCAGATCTCCTGTTAGTCCGCCCTCTTCCCGAAAAACCAGAATGCTGCATAATCCGGTCTCGTCATCTCCCTCGTCTTTCCCATTCTCTCTCTCGTTTTTCCCCTCCCCGTCATCATTGCTGTCATCTCCGCCATCCTCATAAAGGAGCAGAACCCGGGCCTCCGGATCCCGGAGCCAGCGCGCCAGATCCTGCGGCGAGGTTTCATAGTGATTCCAGTGAATAATTTCAGATACTTCCCAAAGAGTCTCAGGAACATCAAGAAGCGCGGCAAAATGGCAGCAGGCATACATAAGACGGCCCTGTCTCTCCCGGTGCGCTCCGGCAGCGTCCAGCTTCCGATATAACACCGCCTTTTTCACCCGCCGGGAATTATTTCCGGAGCCCCTGCCGTTTTCAGGATCCGCTATAGAGCTTCTGGTAATAAAATCAGGCAAAAAGAGCGCTTCCTTTAAAAAATCTGACAGTCTGTCGTAACAATAACGGTACCTTTTGGTAAATTCAAAAACATCGGCCTGAAGATCCTTTATGACGATGTTCCGAAAACCCTGACCGCTTCCCTCATAGCCGTCTCCGGTGCTCACCATTAACACCCGCGGGTAAAGCTCCAGGGCTTCTCTCAGCATCGCAACAGGAAGCATCAAAGCTTCCTCTATCACCAGAAACGAAACCTGATCCCGAAGCTTCCGCATATTTTCCCTGGTAACCAAAACAAGTTTGTCCGGGTCATAATTTTTATTGAGAACCCCGCTGGCCCCGAATAGGATACCCGGACGTTTCTGCGCACATTTCTGCGGACATTGCGGAGCCCTCCCGGAAGAGACTTCTTTCCCCGGCTCCTCCGTCAGCTTTGCCAGAATTCTTCTTACTGTTAAGGTCTTGCCGGATCCGCGCGGGCCCGTCAGAAAAATTCTGAAGGAAGGCCGGAAGATGTAATCGGCAGTAACCCTGAAATAAAAATCCTGCTGTTCCGGCGAAAGCTCGCAATCATTCCATCCTGAGCAAGATCCTGCTCCTGCAAATACTGTTTTCCGAGGCTCATTACCGGCGGCACGGCAAAAAAACTCCTTTATAAATTCTCCGGCTTCGGTAAGCTCAGCCGCACTTTCCGGGTCTCGGGTAATAACTCTGAAACCGTAAGAGGCGGCCTTTTCCTTCAGGAATCCTTCATAACGGTCTCCAGTTCCGGAAGCTAAAGCCAGCAAGGAGCCTCCGGCCGCCAGCATGCCGGAAAGCATAAGCAGGGTGTCCATATTAAGACTGTCAAAAACAATTGCCGCGCGGTTCAGGGTACTCCCTTGCAGTTTTTCCAGAAAAGAGAAGGAATAAAACCCCATATCTTCGCAGCGCGGGGAAGCAGCCTTATCCCGGAAATACTCCCTTAGCGCCGCGCTTAAGCGCGGCGACACAAAAACAGGAGCCGGGAAGGAACCGAGGCTGAATACTCCGGCAAATTCCCGGGGTGTCAGCTCCCGCGCCAGAAAAACAAAAGCCAGGGATCTTTCCGCAGAATTTCCTTCCGGATGGGCTTTCTCATTTTCCCGAGCTTTCGGCTCCTCTGATATGGCTCTCCGCATAATTCAAAAGTCCCCCTTGCCCCCGCTGCCGGAAATCATCTCTTTAAATGGAATCGCCGCTCAAATATAATGCATTCCTGACAAATACGAACAATCACTTTCAGTATCAGGGAATCATTATGGGAGCTTCAGCGGTTTTTTTGGACAGGGATGGAGTCATTAATCAGGAATTTGACTACGTGCATACTATTGATGAATTCAAATTCATTAAGAACGTTATTCCCGCCATGAAAATGATAAAGGACAAGGGGTATGCTCTCATAATTGTCACTAACCAGTCAGGAATCGCCCGAGGCTACTATACCGAAGAGGATTTTCTCAAGCTGACAGAATGGATGGACTGGTCGCTCCAGCTGGAAGGAATTCGTCTGGACGGCATCTATTACTGTCCGCATCATCCTACCGAAGGCATCGGGGAATATCGCTGCCAGTGCGACTGCCGGAAACCTGCTCCGGGAATGTTCTACGAAGCCAGAGACTATCGCGATCTTGATTTGGCAAAATGCTACATGGTAGGTGATCGTACCAGCGACATTGAATCCGGAATCAACGCCGGAATCAAAAACAACATTCTGGTGCGCACCGGATACCCCCTAGATGAACAGGGGATTAAAATGGCCTCCGGAGTATTCGATACGCTGATGGATTTTGCCAAGAGCCTCCCGGTTCTCCCGGAAAGCGATCGTCCCAAAAAGCTTAAGCCGAAACAAAAGAACCAAGAGTCCCAAACCGGAGAATCCGCAGCTGAAACTGCCGCATCAGAAACAGCATCCGCCAGAACCGGATCCGCATCCGGAGAACTCCCGGATCCGTCCCGGGAAATTGCAGACTCAGCAGATGATAATTTCATAGACGATGAAGCATTTACCGAAATGACCAGGTCTCCCGAAAGCAAGATCTTCATGGATACAGATGAGGAATGGAGCAGTCCTGAGATGAAAAGCGCCGAAAACAGCCGCCGCCATAATAAAAACGCTGCCGCAAACAAACATCATTCAGGCTCCGGGAACAACGGCCGGCATGGCAAAAATCACGGCGCTGATGATAACAGAGGCAGGAACGGAAATCACGGAGCAACCGGCGGCAGAAACAGACACCATGGCCCGCATGATCACAAAAACCGCGATAACAGAAACACCGGCCATTTTCAGGGCGAGGACTCCGGCTTCGCCCCGTTAAGGAAGCAGCGGAACCACGAATAACGCTCTGATTTCAGGCTCCCAGAACACAGAAACCGGAAAGACAGCGTCTTATCCGGTTTCTTTTTTTCAGGATGAGCGTTCAGAGTTTATCAGGCTCAGAGATTGCCTGAGATCTCTAAAATTATTTGTCACCCGGAGCAGTTTCGTCTTCTTCCAGGTCTTCCTCATCATCAAGCTGAGTGCCCCAGGAATCATAAACAACATCATACTGGTTGCAGACGGGAATAAACTTTTCGATTTCCTGCATTATTTCGTCAGCGTCAATTTTGTGCCAGCTGGCAAAATCCACGGTGAAAATCGTTGAACCGTCAACATCCTCGGTTTCCTCGGCATCGCCGATATCGATGTTCTCCCCGAAAATGCCGTCAATTTCCACCACAAACTTTTCCAGCTTGTTAAAATCAGTACAGGCAAAAAAGTGCTCAATTTCAATGACTTCCTCAGGAGAAGCTCCATCCTGCAAAAGGTCGTTTACAATAGTTTCGCTTTCAGTTCTGATTTCTTCGAGATCATTAAAAAAGGCCACATCCTTAATCGCTGCCAGCGGAACTTCATCGGCCTCTTCTTCATTCATCACAACCTTGTCAGTCATAGCAAATCACTCCAAAAATACAAATTAAAGATCACATTTCTTAAGCTGCTGCCCGTACTTCCGAGCAGTTCCGGAAACCTTCTCAGCAAGCTTTTTAAGAGAACTGTTTTTCTTCCAGCTTCCCTTCTTATACCCCTGCCAGCCCTCGTGGTAATTCAGGTACTGGTTATACACATCATTCACCGCCACGCCGTTCTTATCACGGGTTTTTAGTATGTACCAGCTGATAAAATCAAGAGAATCCTTAAAATTCGAGCGGGAACTCCAAAATCCCCCGGCATCGTCCTGATAATCTTCCCAGACTTCATCCTGAGCCTGCGGATAACCATAGGCCGAGCTGCCCCGGCCGTAAGGAATGAACAAAAACCAGCGCATAGGAGGTTTCGCATCATGACGGTACCCGGACTCGTGATAAATAAAGGACATCACAATGTTAATAGGAACCTTTCTCTCAGCATAAACCTCACGGGCGTCATCAAACCAGTCCCGGTTTTCCGTAAAAACAGCGCAAAGATCCCTGGGCTTAGAAGGAACCGGTGTGCTGCAGGCCGTTAATGAAGCCAGCAGAATTCCCGCCAAAAGCAGCCGGGCCAAAAACTGCCGCGCCATACATTTTCTGACAAACGAAAGAGCCATTTCAACAGAGCCTGACGTGTTAAGGAAGCCTTCAATAAAAAACCCCTGTGCCAGATTCCAAAACACAGAGGCTTCACGATACTAAAAGGTATCAAAAAAATGCTGCAAAAGCAAAAACTAAATAGCGTCCTCGTTTTCTTCGCCGGTACGGATGCGGATAACTCTGGCAACATCAGTAATAAAAATCTTTCCGTCGCCGATTTTACCAGTATGAGCTCCCTTGGTGATGGCATCAACGCAGCTGTCAACATCCTCATCCTTTACAACAATTTCCAGCTTGGCCTTCGGGAGAAAATCAACAACATATTCAGCGCCGCGGTAAAGCTCAGTATGCCCCTTCTGACGGCCAAAGCCCTTTACCTCAGACACTGTCATTCCTGAAATGCCCTTGGCGCTCAGAGACTCGCGAACATCATCAAGCTTGAAGGGCTTAATAATTGCAGTAATTTTTTTCATAGCAGTAAACCTAAACAAACAGAGAGGGAATTATCAATTTAAAGGTATTATACTTGTGAACTGACATATTGTGAATAAACAGTGCGTGATATTTGTGTAATTGTTTAACTTACCACAGAAAAATTTGTGATAATTGCGTAAAATAGGTCAAACTCAGTCAAAAATACCACACAATTCAAACAAATCCACCCTGGTAAAACCCGATACATGGTCATTTTTTGTGGAAATCTACAATTAACCATTATCGCAGTCATCCATCTTCTCCATATCAAAGCTGCGTCATTCATGA
>NZ_JBGVBR010000013.1:0-3665 GCF_045225735.1 Succinimonas sp.
GCAGGGCTGCCGGCATGTGGGAAGACTTTACAAAAACGGCATTGGCAGAACCGCAGACATTAAGACAGCCCGGAAATATTTTGAGAAAGCCTGCAGTCTGGGAGACTTCGGGGGCTGCCGCAATCTCGGAAAGATCTATGAGGAAGGCTCCGGCACGGCTAAAGATCCGGCGAAGGCTGTTTCCTACTATGAGCAGGGCTGTACCCTCAAAGACGGCGAGAGCTGTCTCCGGGGCGGCAATATCGTCTTCACCGGGAATGGCATCAAGAAGGATCTCCGGAAGGCGGGACAGCTGTATTCCAAAGCCTGCGACCTGGATAATGCCCGGGGCTGCAGCAATCTGGGGGCCATGCTCTACAAGGGCGAAGGCATGAAGCAGAACTACGGACAGGCTATGAAGGCCTTAGAGAAGGGCTGCAATCTCCAGGACGGCATGGGCTGCCGCTTTCTGGGAGTCTGCTATGCTCTTGGCAACGGCACCGCCAAGAATCTTAAGAAGGGGCATGACCTTTACGATCGGGCCTGCAGCCTCAATGACGGCATCGGCTGCGGCAATGCGGGCTTTGACCTGGCAAAGGGAGTGCTGGGCAGCAAGGACTACGCCGGGGCGAAGAAATATTTTGAGAAAGGATGCCAGCTTAAGAGCGGGGAATCCTGCAAGAATCTCGGTGTGCTTTATGAGTTCGGCTACGGGGTGTCTCAGGATCTCGGCCGGGCCCGGGATCTTTACCAGCAGAGCTGCTCCCTCGGGGAACAGGATAGCTGCCGGGAGCTTCAGAAGCTGGGAAAGTAGTGTTTTTTGGGCTTGAGTTCTTTGTGCCGCTTTTGTTGTGGAAGTTTTGTTGTGGAAGTCTTGTTCAGATGATGAACTCAAAACGTTCAATGTGCCAATGCTATGTGCGGAAAAGTAAGACCTGTGTTCCGCAACCAAATTGGAAAAAACGGTGATTCGAAGAGTTGTGACATGGCTTACATAAAGGCATCGCTTTATTTTCTGATTTTGGATGAATTTACGCTCTTTTTGAAACGATTGATTTAACAAAATTAGCTCAAACAGGTGCGTTACCTTCTTACAATGCATCCGATGTCGAGGACATAGTAATTAAGCTCCCTGAAAAGAAGAAACAAGAAGAAAAAGGAAGATTTTTTAAACAATTTGACCCCCTCATCACCCTTAATCAGCGCAAGCTGGAAAAGTTGAAGATATCAAGAAATCGATGCTTAAAAAAATGTTTGTACAGAGGGGGATAGAGGGAGAACTGAAGATATGGCAAAGATTACTTTATATCACGGTTCCCCTAATGAGACGCTGGTACCGACATACGGAAAAGGGGAAGAAAAACATGACTACGGCAGGGGATTCTGCCTGACTCCCGACATTGAATTGGCCAGAGAGTGGGCCGTATGCAATGACACGGAGGGCTATTTGTATCAGATCGATCTGGATGTTACCGATCTGGATATCCTGGATTTTGATCAGTACGACCCGAAGGCATGGATCGCGGAACTGATGAGTCACAGAGATGCGGATTCGTCAGTCAGATATCGTAGGTTTGCCCCTGTTTTCGTCGAAAAATACAGGATTGACACTTCTCCTTATGACGTTATCAAGGGCTGGAGAGCGGATTCTTCTTACTTCCTGATTGCAAAGCGATTCGTAAGGGACGAACTTGATGCCTCATTGCTAAGTGATGCATTGCGTCTTGGGGACTTAGGCCAGCAATATTGCATCAAATCGGAGAAAGCATTCAAGCTGATCCATCGGAAATACCAGCCGATCGAGAAGATTGATCAGCAAGTTTACCTGGCAAGATATAACGAACGTGATCTGAACTCCAGGAAGAGTCTTCTGGAGCTTATAGAGTCCGATCGAAACACGCTGAAAGACACGTTCAGTAATTATATTTAAGGAGGCGAAACGGCTATGACAGATTACTATATTGGCGATCTTGCCGAAGAGACAGGAACACTGTTTGGACATTGGGCGGATAATCATTTGGATATGAACCAAATGGTGACTCGGTACCTTGGTTCGCGTTTAAGGGAAAACTCAGACAAGCGCTATGCCAAGTATTGCACACAGTCCTGGGACGAAATGGCAGATCAATTTCCCAATATCTATGGAGAGCAGGCATACGATGCCACGCTTTGCGAATGGCTTGGATATTTTTACACATACCTGCAGGGATATACAAAAAAAAGCAGCCGAGAGTTGATCGAACAATATCCATTCTTGGTGATGTATCCCAGATCCAAAGTTCTGCATGATCTAGACATGGATCTCGCCATTAAAAAGGTGGCAGAGCAGTGAGTAAGATCATATGTTTCCACAATCCGGAGGAAGAGTATGGGTATCTCAGCAATTGGTACCCATCAAACTTCTCTTATGCAGAGCATCAGTTTTCTTCAATGGAACAGTACATGATGTACCGGAAAGCCGTCTGCTTTCATGATGAGAAGATTGCATTGGAGATCTTGAAAACAGACGATATGGCTGAGATTAAGGCTCTTGGCAGGCAGGTCTCCGGTTACGATGATCATGTATGGAATGGTTTGAGGCAGGTTGCTGTATATGAGGGGCTGATGGCAAAGTTCTCCCAGAACGAGGATCTGAAAGAGATGTTGCTGGCTACAGGTGATGCGACATTAGCGGAAGCTGCGGTCAGGGATAGAATATGGGGAATCGGCCTCTCGATGAACGATCCGGATCGTTTCGTCAGGGCGAAATGGAAAGGGCAGAACCTGCTTGGCTATGTCCTGATGATGGTGAGGGACAAGCTGAACCGATGATTTTCCGGGAACAGTGTAATTTTGGGGATGCCTTTTATTTTTCATGAGGATAATGATTCTTTTTGGAGAGGGAAAGAGTTCCGGGGAAAGTTATCCACAGGCAGGAGTTTTTGGGAACTTCCCGGAAAATATCCACAGGAGAGTTCACAGTGATTCGCCGAGGCGGGAAAACAGGGACAGTATCGTATTTTGATGCAGAAAAATCCTGTCAGGTTTGCCCCCGGGGGAGAATGGCTTTACCATTATCATAAAAACGTTATTCTGAAAGATTGCCGGGCTGGAGCCGGGATGGTGTTTTGGGCTGACAGCCATGATGATGGTCTTAACCGATAACAAGGGCTCATCACAGGAATTGTTAACCGGAATGATAATCTGGCAATAACCCGGTATAGCCAGGAATGATACCGGAAAAGCCCACGCAAACGTGGTGTCAGCGAGAAAGAAGGGCATTATGGCAAGGCTTCCGATAAGGCTTTAAGGAGTAAAGGCGTTTCAGAGGCAGAGGTTAAGTCTCCGGACAATGCCTGGAGACCTTTCCTCCTTTCTTCGTTCAATCAGAACTTAGTGAGATGAATAACACACCCTGTAATTTATCTAAGGCCGGGGTTGCTCTCTTAACCGGGCTTGCGCTTTCGTTTTCCGCAAATGCCGCAGGGAGCCGGATGACTTTGCCAGGGGATGCTCCGCCGGCAAGGGGAATGACTGCTTTAAGCTGGGCGAAGCTTATCTCAGGGGGATCCAGAATAGCCCGGGATTTTGCGAAGGCCAGATCCGCTTTTGAGAAAGGCTGTTCTCTCAATGACGGCGCGGGCTGTAACGGCATGGGGATAGTTTCGGAGAACGGTCTCGGAGGAGCCAAGAACATGTCTCAGGCC
>NZ_JBGVBR010000014.1:0-5047 GCF_045225735.1 Succinimonas sp.
CGATTTTCTGGAGGCTCAGTTCACCGAATGGGAAAGGGCGGAAAACAATAATTCCCAGTTTGCTCAGGAGGCCCGGGCCATGAAGGAGGAGTACAGGAATCTTCACAGCGACTGGAATTCCAGCTGTCAAAGGGACTTTAACTGGTGGTTCCGCGGTCAGGAGCGGGAGGCGAACGCCAGGCTGGGCTGGGGTACCAGAATCAATAACTATCTGGGAGAGAGCTTTTCCAGTCTCTGGGACAAGGGCTGTCCCCGGGAGGTAGAGGGCTTCAAGGCTTATTACCGCACCAAAAAGGAAATAGAAAGGGAACTTCTCAAGTGGAATCAGGGCGGCCGCAAGTGTTCTCAGCAGAATCTTAAGAAGGATGCCAGGGATATGCTTTGCAAGCTTATGAAAAGCAAAGTGGACTATCTTAAAAGGGCGGCCGATTATGCCTGCGAATGCGGCTGGGATGCCCTCTATTATGATAATGAGATCATTGTGGGAGAGGAGCTTAAGCAGTACCGCCGGGAGGCTGAAATCGTCAATGTCATGACGGCAGTGGATAATGACGGGGTTCTGGGGTGTCTCTGCAATTACGGCCGGGTGAGCCACGGCGGAGCCAGCAGCTCTGTGGCCATCTCGTTTAATCCGGGGGCCACGGGCATGGCTCCGGCGGGAGTCTGCGGCAGGAATCAGCGGGGTGCCTGCTTTGCCAGCGGGTGGAGCTGCTGGCACTTTACCATGCCCACTGATGAAGAGGGGCTTCAGGAGTGCGGGTATTACGAGGCCCTCAAAAACGCCCGGGATCAGAATGCCGTAAAGCAGGCCCGGGATGAGGTAAAAGAGTGCAATGCCAATTATGAGGGTATCCTCCGGGAAGCCGGTGAGAAGGAGAAAAAGCGGCAGATGGAGAAGCGGGCCCGGAACAGCTCTATCTGAGCCTTATGAATGTTTCTGACTGTTTGATGAAGTACGGAATATGGTGTCTGTAACAGGTGTGATTCAAGAAGTCCGGAAATATCATTTTTGCCATGGCAAATGGCAAAACTAAAGGCTTTACTGCCGGATAAGTGAAACACGGCTCAGGAGAAATAGTTAAGGAGTTGCAGGGTATGTGTAATGCAATGTTAGATGAAAACGAAATGGACAGACTCCCTTTTGGCAGGACAGCCTTTTCATCTATCAGAAGAGATGGAAATATTTACGCGGACAAAACGGAAATGGTAAGACGTCTGGCGAGAAATAAAGGAGCTCCGGTATTTCTGACAAGACCGCGCCGCTTCGGAAAATCTCTCCTGACTTCAACATTTGAGTCATTGTTTTCCAGCGGCCTTGCAGACTTCGAAGGTCTTGACATCGACACCGGTAAAAACAAATGGGCCGATACCACCTATAAGGTGGTGCGCTTTGATCTCTCGGTAGTGGCAAATTCTTCCCCGGCAGATCTCAGAATATATCTTAACGATACGGTGATATGCGGGATTTACGGCAATAACCATTATCTTATGACTTCCGGTAAAAACGAGACCAGAGAGCCGGGAGTTATTTTAGCGAACATCAGGGATGATAAGGATATCGCTGACAAAAGCATTGTGTTTCTTATTGATGAATACGATTCCCCGGTAACTCATCATTTAAACAGGGGGCAGGTTCTTAATGAGGTTTCGGATATTCTGGATTCCTTTTTTGCCGGAATCAAATCAGCAGAGCGGATTTTCCGGTTTGTTTTTGTTACCGGCATTACCAGAATAGCCCGCGCAAGCCTGTTTTCATTGTTTAACAATATTCGTGACATTTCCGCGGATGATGACTATGCCACACTGCTGGGAATAACCGAAGACGAGCTTCATAAGTACTTTGATCCCTACGTGCGGAATGCGGCGGCGGTTCTCGACATGAGCGTTTCCGATGTCTACGCCAAGATGAAGAGTGTCTACAATGGCTTTCAGTTTTCCATAGGGAATGAAGAGACTGTCTATAATCCCTGGTCTGTTATTTCCTTTCTGAAGAACCCCAAAAACGGCTTCAGGAATTATTGGTACTCCACCAGCGGCGGCACGCCAACTGTGCTCGTGAGATATCTTGAAAATGCCGACAGTCTGGAGATTTTCAATAAGCTCAGCAATTCTGTTAAGGAGGAGGAGAACCGGGATAATATAGTTACCTTTAATGAAATCACGGCAAAATCAGAGTCCTGGCAGATTCCCATGAAGATGCTGCTTCTTCAGACCGGATACTTCACCCTGAGAAACGTGTCCTTCCCTTACGGCAAAATCGTTGTGCCAAACGAAGAGGTTGCCGAATCCCTGATTCGCCTGTCTCTGGATGTCCACAATCTGAAATCTGATCCTTTTACGGATATTGAACTTCTGAATCTGGAAAAGCTTACGGACAGCAAAGACATCCCCGCTGTCTTCCGGCTTTTCAACGCCATCCTGTGTGAAAACGTGAGCTCAAATTCCCCGGCATTTAACAATGAAAACTCCATCCGCGACATCATCTATGCCAGAATTCCGGAAAAGGGCATTCTGAAATCCAAGGAGATGAACAACTGTCATGGCTATTCGGATCTGGAAATCAAAACAAAAGCCACAAAGCTGGTCATCGAGTTTAAAAGAATGCGGGACGGGGTTTCGCAGAAGGCCGCCATGAAGGAGGCTCTCCATCAGCTTACCACGCATGAATACGGCGCGACCCCGGCAGAGATAAAAATCATCAGAGTCGGCATGGTGATATCCCCGGAAGAACGCTGTATCAAGGCATATGAAATTCTGGAGGAAAACCCTGACAAATCAGAGCAGGCCCGGGACAGCTCGGTCTGATGCGAGAGAGTTTGCTTACAGCTTTTCGTAAAACCTGACCGCATCCCCGGGAAAGGCGCCGGGGATTATGACTGACCGCCAATGAGCCCCGGGGTAACGGCTTCCCGGGATCATCATCCCGGCGCCTGTCCCGTTTTTTCCTGCACTCCGGATCTTCCTTTTTTCCTTCCTTTTCTGCCATTTCTTCCTTTTCCAAATCAGCCCTTTTCCAAATGAATCCTTTGTTTGAGACGGCTGATGTGGCATAATCGCTGCGCAGCAAAAATGACGGGATTAAGGCTTTTGCCTCCATCTATGCATCCGTGCATTAATGCATCCTAATCATGCAAAAGCCCGGCGGATTTTTTCCGGCATCCCGGCATTCTGCCTGACTTTTCAGCCCTCCTGAAAACATTGAATAAAAACAGTGATTATTGTTAAAGCGCCCGCGGAGATAATTAACATGATATTTTCAGCTTCCCGTTTTTCATCAAACATCATTAAAGCATCAGCTCTGGCCGCAGCTTGCCTGCTGCTTCCGGCCGCTGCCATGGCAGACGGCTCGGAAATTAAAACCGGCCGTTATGCCATGGGCCCCGGAGCCAATCTAGACAGCTTTACCTGCGCCAGCACCGCCGAAGATGACTGCAAGGCTCTTTTTGACATGAAGGACAAGCTCACCAGGGAAGAGCAGGAGCACCTGGGAGAATCCGGCGAAAGAGCATATCTGGGTGATTTTGTGGTTGCAAAGGAACCCGGCAACGGAGATCTTTATTCCGTGAAGGGCGGCATATTTATCGGCCGCGTCGGCGCCTACACCTTCAGCTCCCGGGATGGGGACAAGGCGTTATGCCAGCATAAGGAACCCAATAAGCTTGTTTGCAGCGTCTATGACGAAGACAAGGAGGCGGAAACCGTGAACGAAAGCACCGCAACCCTCACCTTCGCCGAAAAGAACAAGGTCGAGCTTAATGTTGCAGCATCCGGCGATCCTGAGAAGGCCGATGTGAGCTTTGAAGAGCTCCTGCGCTTTGTCGACGGGCAAACCTTCACCTTTGAAACCGAAGAGGAATATGCTCACGACATGTTCATCAGCGCCAAACTCGGTTATCTTATGAACGATGCCAACCTCAACAAAAAGTGGAAATCACTGGACAAAAAGGTCAGGGACAAGATCCTTCCGGAACAGAGAAAATGGATTAAGGATAAGGACGAGAACTGCGGCGCCGTCACCATGAAGGGTTCTGAAAAGGAACTGACCGAAATGTATAACTGTCAGAAGGAAATGACCGCAGACAGACTTTATTATGATCTCATGAATCTTTAAGCGCGGAGACGGAGATGCCGGCAGCGCCGGCCTTTCCGGGGATCCGGAAGCGGAATGGCATTACCCCTCCGGTCTTTCGCCTCCTGAAAGTCTGATTCACCATAAGCCAGGCAGAAAGTCCCGGTTTTTGTTTTCCAAGGCGAGGGCGGGGGCGAAGGGCGGTTTTTCGGAACCAGCAAAAAAGTCTGTTAAGACCCCGGCATGCTCCCGGCAGGGAGCATGCCGGAATACCATCCATTATTGTCTCTGTCTCTCGCCTTTGAAAAACCAGCCCCTGAAATACCATCCCTCTGAAAAGCCCTTCCCCCAAAGTACCAGCCCTCGCAACCGGCTCTGCCGTTTTCCTAAGGCTAAGGCATCCTTCCTGAAAGATTTTCCCTGAAAGAGTTCTCTCCGGGGTTCCGGCCCCGGACTTTGGACAAAACGCTCGAAGCGCTCGTAAGACCGCTCCCGATCTCAGTGAGACAGATCCTTAAGCTTGTCGCAGCCCTCCTGTTCCCCGAGAGAGCAGGCCTGGTTCAGATATTTCACTGCCTTCCGGGGATCCTTGGGCGCTCCGACTCCCTCCAGATAATTAAGGCCCAGATTGCTGCAGCCGGTGCCGTTTCCCATGAGGCAGGCTTTTTCATAAAAGGAGTTGGCTTTGGCCGGGTTTTTACTGACCCCCCGGCCGTTAAAATAGGAGTAGCCCAGGCTCACGCAGCCATAGCTGTAATCCAGAAGGCAGCTTTTCTCAAAAAATCTGGTGGCCTCGCTGTTGCTCTGCATGGTGCCCGAGCCGTCCCGGAGCGCCAGTCCCACATTGCTGCAGGCCCGGCCGCTGTCAAAGTCGCAGGCTCTCCGGTACAGCACTACCGCCTTCCGGAGATCCTTTTCAAAACCCTTGCCTTCCTCATGGAGCATGCCGAGCCGGAGACAGCCCAGGCCGTTTTCTTT
>NZ_JBGVBR010000015.1:0-5362 GCF_045225735.1 Succinimonas sp.
GTGCGTGGCCCTGAAGGATGTCTGGGTCTCGTCCCCTCAGGCAGCCGCGGTCAGAACCGGAGCCGAGCTTATGGGCATCAAAACCATTGAAAAGTTCTACACCGGTTTTTCCTATATAGACATGGAGGATCTGCACTACGGTGAAAGCTTATTTTCCGGAAGGTATCTGGACGGACTCTGCATCCGGAAATACCAGATCAGCTACGGCTACCAGAATATCGGGAAATATCTGGACGACGATAAGGTGATGGAGGCGGTTTGCCGCGGGAATGCCGCAGATCTCCCGAAGCCGGAAATCATGGCGGCAAACGCCATTACCATGGAACTGGAGGGCAATTATACCGTGTCCGGCGATTGCCATGGGTGGGACGAAAATGAGCAGCGTCGGAACATGATGCTTATGAGCTTTATGAATCAGCACGGGCTCTTAAACGTCAAGGACAGTCAGGAACAGCTCCGGACTTTTCTCAGGCCGGCCTGCGAAACCATCTTCGCCCGGAAGGCGGAAGCCAAAGCCCTGGATCTGCCGGTGTCTGATGGCTCTCCGGACAATCAGAAACAGTAACGGTAAGAATTCAAGAAGAGGAACAGATTATGAAAATGTGCCTTAGTACCTGCATACTCCCCCGCTCCGTAAAAAGTGTTCTCCGGGCTCTGGCAATGTCCGCAGCTCTTGCCGCCGGATCTCCCGCCGTCTGCGCTCAGGATCAGGATGTCAGCGAAGTTGTTGCTGCCATGAACGGCATGATGCAGGCCACGCTGGAAGCCTCCTATACCGTAACCTATCACCGCTCCGTGCCGCATCTCATCTTCAAGGATGACATTTACTACCGAAAGGATCTCGTCACGATAGATTACGGTTTTCAGTATGTAGCGGGCAAGGAGCCGGATATTGTCTGGAAGGGCGATAAATGCATTCTGACCGCCACTGTCAGGAACAGTCCTTTCCGTCCCGCAAACCGGGGGACTCTGGTACGCGCGTCCACCGACGGGGAAATGCAGCTTAAGGACGAGGACGGCAATAATGTGGATCTGGACCGCATAATGAACATGAGGGTGCTGGAGGAAGAATTGAAATTCCGGACCGCTCATATGGAAATCGCCCGGAGCAAAATATCTCAGTATTTCCGGATCTATGCGGCAAAGCTCGGCTGTGAGCCGAGACTGGAGTTTGCGAGATGACCGCCCCGGCTCCCGGGGCCCCGGGAGCATTCTGGGCAATAGCCAGAAATCCTGAGGATTTTTCATTCAGTGATAATTGCCATATCAGGTAACCGTTAAAGAACACACCAGAGGAGATACCGTTATGAACAGCGCTCAGAAATCAGCCTGCCACAAGATCATTCACTCTGCCGCCGCTGCTGCCGCTGCCGGTAACCTGGTGCCCGTGCCCGGTACCGGATTTGCCGTCGATATGGGGGTGATGGTCGCCATGGTTATGTCTCTGGCCCGGGTTTTTAAGCTGGATAGCAGAGCGGGCGCTGCGGAATCAAAGAAGAGGGCCAAAAAAATGAAAAAAGTCAAAGATTCCATCCAAAAACAGCTCCCCGAAAACTGGAAAAAGCATGTCGCAAAGGAATCTGCCAAAATCATCAGTAAAAAGATCGCCCGGGAGATTGCCATGACTGCTCTCAAAAAGCAGATTGCCGCGCAGCCGATTCGGTATATCACCAAGGAAACTGCGAAGTCTGTTCCGATACTGGGGACTATCCTGAGTTCCGCAATTTCCGCGGGACTTATTGAAGATGCCGGTTGGAGGGTTGCTGCCGATTTTGACCGCAGCTCCTGAGGTCTGGCCTGATTTTGCGAAATGACCGCCCCGGCTCCCGGGGCCCTGGGAGATTTCCAGCTATGGCCGGAAATCATAAGAATTTTTCATTCGGTGATAATTGCCATATCAGGTAACCGTTAAAGAACACCTCAGAGGAGATACCGTTATGAACAGCATTCAGAAATCCGCCTGCCACAAGATCATTCACTCTGCCGCCGCCGCTTCCGCTGCCGGTAATCTGGTGCCCGTGCCCGGTACCGGATTTGCCGCCGATATGGGGGCGATGGTCACCATGGTTATGGCTCTGGCCCGGGTTTTTAAGCTGGATAGCAGCGTGGGCGCTCAGGAATCAAAGAAGAGGGCCAAAGGGAAGATCATGAGCGCGGCAGCTACTGGTGCCGCCAAAATCCTCTGGAAAAAGTATGTCGCAAAGGAATCTGCCAAAATCATCAGCAAGGAGATTGCCAGAGAGATTGCTATCACTGCTCTCAAAAAGCAGATTGCCGCGCAGCCGATCCGGTATCTTGCCAAGGAAGGTCTGAAATCTATTCCGGGACTGACTGCCCTGAGCTCTGCAATTTCCGCGGGACTTATAGAACATGCCGGCTGGAGGATCGCCGCAGATTTTGACCGCCGCGCCCGAGGTCTGGCTTGATTTTCCGAAACCTTTTTCCGGGCGCGGAGATGCGGGAGGAGCCGGATTCAGCTGTTCGCTGCCGGCCTCCCAGTGCATCCTCCGGTTTATCATTCTCACTTTCGAGAAAAAATTTTTTAAGGAACCCGGAACAATTTCGGGATTTTTGAGACTATTAAATATAAGGAGCACCTATGCTTACCGCAGCGCTTATCTGGATACTGACCCATAACGACTGACCCGCGGCCGGCGGCGCTCTGTCCTGAAAACGGCAGGGCGTTATGTTCGGGAACCAATGCGGGTAATTAAAGCCGGCAGCGAAGCCGGTAACTCCAGCGGATTAAGAAGCTTTCAGAATAAGGAGAACGCCATGAACAGCATGAGAAACATCCGGAACAGGAAGAACCCCTTAGCCGCTGCCGCGCTTTTGGCACCGGCACTTTTGAAAAGCGTTGTTGTGCCGCCGTTTGAGGATCCGCTTCCTTTCCCGCCCTGGCCGATTCTCTGGTGAAGGCCGGCACGTCTGCGGAACTGCCGTAAAAGCCCCTGGGATCTCGCGTCCTTTTAACGCCGGGGGTTTTGAGCTTCCGGTATAGGGGCTCCTTTTTACACTGCGAGAAAGATTTTTATCATTTGAGAGCCTGCGGAATCAGCGCGCAAAAAACCAAAGAGAGCAATTATGGACGAAACAAAAGAACCGGGAAAGGAAGCCGGCAAGGAGAACGAACGATCACTCCCGGAATACTGCGACCCCATCAATTTCGATGAGATGGTTCCCATGGATTACCACCGCAGGCTGATCCTGACGGATCTTCTGTCCCGTCCCGAAAACCTGTCCAACAGTGAACTCAGATATCGCCGTTTTCTGAGAAGCTACAATCTGCGTGTCACTAACCCGGGAAACTATGATTATCTTCGCGGCAGTTTTTATTTTCCGGCATACGGCATCAATAACCGTTCCCTGTGGAGCCAGGGCAGCGAAATCGCAGAGCGGAGTTCCGTAACTGCAGTAATCCCCAAGCTGCCTGGTTTTCTCAAGGTGCATGTCAGTTTCCCCCGGGGCGGCCGGAACTGTTTTTTCCGGAACCACTTCCGGAGATTTGAGCCTTTTGAGAAGCAAAAGCTCAGAATTCATGTATTTGAGGAGGATTGCGGTCTCCTGCCGCTGATGATGAAGGAAATGTCTCTCCCCGGTAATCATATCTGCTGTTACGGCATCGTAACCGATCCGGAGATCTATGATGACGGATACCGGGAAGCGCTCAGGGGCCTTTCCCGGGAGAGCGATGGTTCAGCCGGGACTCCGGAGGTAAAGATGTCCTTCAAGGGTGTCTATCTCCTGTTCATGGATGCCGGGAATCATTACTTTCAAAAGCTTTCTGTTCACAATCCCCCGGAGGCCCGGATCCTCGAAGGGGATTTCAGCGAAAGAGGCCGGAATCAGACAAAGGGGGAACTGAAATCTCTCTGAACCTTTGGTCATGCTCAGGATTTCAGAGTACCCTCTGGCCCGATATCCATCACGACGCGCCCGTCAATATAGCCGATTCTGTTTTCAGAGCCAGGCGCGCTGTACATTTCCAAAGCAGCCACATCTAATGAACCTTCAGATTTACCAAACAATATCTCGCCAAAACACAATGTATAGCTTAAATCATCGACACTGGTATCAGATGCCGGAATTTCGATAATTTGCCTGCCATTTCTGATTCTTACGAATACACCATATTCATGGAAAGAACCTGTTCCGTTTTCAATTGCCGAATACGAACTTACTGCTACAGAAGCGATGTCCGGATGCCATTTTATGTAGATATGTTCAAGTTCTCCAGGTTCGGTAACATCACCGCTATGCTTTACAGCGCCTTCCGGAGTGGAAATGCATTCGTCTTCATTCGCTGCGCCGACATAGATAAGACGTCCATCCCTGTATCTCACCAGGGCTTTAAGATCATAATCAGCATCTTCCGCAGTCCATCAGTTTTCCACAACGATAAGACCATTATTCTTTGCCAGTGATATTTTCTGGCCTTTTTTAAGTATGACAGGTTCCCTGTTTCTGTCTTTAACCTCCAGATTAACTCCGTAATTCAGGCATAGAGACTTCAGTCCGCCTTTAAAACCACTGCCAACTGCATTAAATTTCCACTCCCCCTTGTATCTGTATATTTCTCCTACTATGACAGATGCTTCGAAGGAAAAATCCTCGCCCAGGTCATATCTGAGAAGCTCGGTATTTGCTGCGGTATCGATGATGCGGATATACGCATTGCTTACTTGCCCGAAGTTTTGCTTCCTTGTTTCAGCATCGTAAATCGTAACCGCAATCGCAATTCTTTCTATGACATCAGGCACGCGGCTTAAATCCACTTTGATTTGCTCATCATCTCCGCCGCTGCCGCCGGTGAGACTATCGCCCATATGCTCAGCGCTTCCTGAGGAATGCCGAAGATTGCCATAATAGACGAAGTCCTGATTTGAACTGACCTTGTTATCGGCCTTCAAAAGAAAAGCCGCTGTATCAAGGTCGAAGTCATATCCGCCGCTGTACCTGTCAGTATCCCATCCCAAACCTATAAGGAGTTTGCTCAGTCTCGGATTACCCTTTGTTAAATCAATTTTCTGACCTTTCTTCAGATTTATTGCCATACCCGCACATCTCCTCTCTTTTTAAACGTTCTCTGTCAAAGCTTTTCTGACATATCTGCCGAAATCACGGCAAATGACCAGGCAAAACAGTCAGCCATCCAGCGATATCCGCATCACTTATCAGCTGCCGTGAATCTGTTTCCCATATGCTTTCGTATAATTGCCCTTATCTTTTCCTGAGCCTCTGCCGTCCCGGTTTCTTCAGGCACCACTTCCTGTGAATCCTTTTGCCGGATCTCAGGCTGTTCTTCCAGTTCTGACTTCAAAATCGGATGGTTGGTATCCACGCAGATAACATCCCGGGGCGG
>NZ_JBGVBR010000016.1:0-5953 GCF_045225735.1 Succinimonas sp.
TCCGCAAAGTACATGGTGGCATCCCGGCAGAAGAGCTTGGGATCAATAACCGCCCGATCCCGGAGCTCCCGGGAGATCTCCCCCGCATCCGGAAGCTCCGCCTCGGCATCCGGGGGCGGGGAAACGGCAAATTTCAGGGCGTCAATGCTGAAGCCGGCGGTTTCGAGACTGATTTCTCCTTTGATGGGGGATCCGGATTCGTCCCGGAGAGCGGTGAGCTCGCATTCATAGGTGTTTCCGAAGGCTCCCATAAAAAGAGGCTCTCCGGCCCGGCAGGAAACCTGTCCGGTCTCACCGGACTCGGGAGGCTGAGCCCGTATCTGGCACTCGGGATCCGTATCGCAGGAAAGCGTCCTTTTAAGGAGAGCCTCCGCATCGGGAATCCCGAAGCCGTATCTTCCGTGGTAGCGGTAGCCCGCATCATTGGCGATCCAGCCGGGCTGCCATACCAGCATGGGGCCTCTTTCATAATGGCGGCGAAGATTAATGCCCAGAGTCCCCGTCTCCTGCGGCCCCTCGGCCATTTCCGGAAAATCTTCGTCATTTCGGGCGGTTTCGGCCAGAAGATAGCGGGCCTGCCAGACATTGAGATCCGGGTACGCCTGATACATCAGGGTCAGAAGGCCGCTGGTCATGGCTGCCGCCGCGGAGGTGCCGTTCATGATGTCCGTGCTGTTCCCGTTAATGTTGTCCGGGGAAAGCGTCCGGTTAAACAGGGTGTAATCAGTCCGCTCCTTCCGGGATACCCGGTTCGCAAACCCCGCTCCCGCTCCGGAAACGTCGGAGGTCACCACCGCTCTTTCCCGATCCTGATAGCCGTACTCGCCCCCGGGAGCGGAGATCCAGATCCCGAAGGACAGGGGACTATATGAAGAGATTGTTCCGGAAGCGGTGACGGCTCCCGAACGGATCACATGGGGGGAAACTCCGTTATGGCCGCCGGGATTGAAGCCGCAGTTAACCCCGAAGGAACGGCAGGGGCCCGCAAGGGTTATGGGGCCGTTTCCGGTAAGCTCCTTGACCTCCACGGTATAGGTATTCTGATTGTAGGAATTCCCGGGAGAGGATGAAACAGACACCCCGGCCTCCGCCAGAGCCTCCAGCGCCATGAGTCCGGCGGCGGTAACCCGGGTGGCCCCGGTCATGCTCCAGCTCTCATTAATGACCCGGAAGCTGTCCCGGTGCCGAAGGAGCTCCTCCAGGATATTAACCTCGCTGAAGGCAGTGAAGCTGAGGCCGTGCTTCAAAGACTGGTAGTAGCTGAGCTCCGGGAAAAACACGGACACCATCTCGGCATCCGGGGCGATGCCCCGGCTGCCTCGGCCGTTCCCGGCCCGGGCTCCCACAATGCCGGCCACAGCGGTGCCATGCTGGAACATCTCCTCATTGCTGTCCAGGTAGGCCCCGTCGGGATTCCTATAGGAAAACACCGGAGCCATGACGGGAGAAACATCGGAAAAACTTACGAGGCCGTCCCGGAGATCCTCGTGAACGGCATCTGCCGCCGTGTCAAAAACCACGGTTCTCACGCCCTTTCCGGTGAGAGGATCTCCCTTACGATCCCGGAGATCTGCCGCCCGCCAGAGGCCGAGGTCAAACCCCGGAAGTCCCGGAGCATGCTGATCCTCCGGAAAGGTGCCGGTATTCCGGTAATGCCAGCTCCGGTAATGCAGGGGATCCTGATAAAGGCTGAGCTTAAAAACCCGGCTTTGTCCCGCGGCATCGCTGAAATGTATTGGGGCTTCATACTCCCGGGTATCCCCTGTCCAGGTTCCCGTCCAGACATAACGGAAGGAACCGTCAGGAAGCTCGGTAAGCTCTCCGGATTCCGGATCCGTACCCGTGACCTCCGCCACCTCCGATCCCGGCATGATAATAAACTCGTTGTCCCCCTTTTCGATATCACCCTGTTTCAGTACCGTAAAGGAGGGAACTGTGATAACGTCAGGCACTTCCTTATTAGTGTAATGGGCATATTCCCTCTTGTCATCAAAATCGCAGCCGGAAAGACCGGAAACAGCGAGGGCAAGAGCGGCCAAGACAGAGCAGGCGGCCAAACCCCGCGGGGCGGCGGATCTCCTATTACGGCAGCCAGGGATGCTTGCCGCCGGGGCTGAACAGTGATTCATCTGGGGCCTCGCAAAATCCGGAGCCTCCAAACCGGAACGCAAAACTGAGAAAACTTGAGAAAAAACCGGGAGAAGCGCCGGTTTCAGGCAATAAAGGGGAGACTTTGAGAAATTATAATGAAGCCGCTTTGGTTTGCCATTGTTTGCCGTGAGCCTCTTTACGGAAAGGCTGACCACTTCTCAAAATCCTGCCGGGGTATGAAAAAAGCTCCGGGCTTGGGAGCGGCAGGATCCCTAGGGAAGGAGTCATTTCCGGGAAGGCGGGAAATGGCAGAAATTCCGGGAAACCGGAGGAAGACGGCTAACGGCAAAAAAAGGGGGAAGAAAGGCGGCGAAAAAATGGAGATGAGATCGGGGGCAAGTGAGGAGCCTTCCGGAAGAGAAGGAAGAAGAGGAGGAAGAAAGAAAAAGGGAGAAAATAGAAGCAGCCTTCCAAAAAGAAGCTCATTCCTGACAACACACCCCGCCTGTGAAAGCAGATCCTTAATCACGCCCCCATTGCCAGCAGGGGCGGATCTCGGTATATTACCCGAAAATTCATCCGATCCTCCAGAGCTCCCGGCGGGCTTCCGGAGGATTCTTCGGATATCGCAAATAAAAGGAATCAGCCATGTCATTTAATGCAGAAAAAGCAGCAGAAACATCTTCCGGAAAACTTTCCGGGCAAGCATCAGGCTTCAGGTCATGGGGAACGGCGCTTCTGGCGCTGTCTCTGGCCCTGTCCGCTCCGGCTCTGGCAGCGGGAGCAGACAAAGCCGCCGCAGCGGGAGCTCAGGATGGCGCAGTTAAGGATGGCACCTACGTCATCAAGATCGGCAAAAAATTCCTGGGAGCCGATGTGTACTTTGATCTCCGGAACGGCGGGGACACCATTGAGCTTCCCCGGGCCGAGGTCACTCTGATGAAAAACGATCAGGGCTATCATGTCCGGGGCTGCTTCACCATGTACCGCGGCGCCGAGGTTATGCTGGATCGCCAGTGCGAGCTCCGGGAAAAGAGCATCTACTGCCGGACCGTCCCGGACTGGGTTACCGTGGCGCCTGAGAACACCAATCTTGACGGCATTGAAGAGCTTCAGGAGGTGATTATCACCCCGGCAGGGAAGGACAGCCTGAACATTAAGGTTACCGATGCCTCTATGTCTGCGGGCGGCGACGTGTCTCACTTCAGCGAAGGGCCCTACGTGCTCAGAAAAAACCGCGGTGATAAGTGCCGCCGGGAATAAGCGCCGCCGGGATCAGTAATTCTTAAGCCGCCCTGCTCCGGAGCCCGGTTTCGGCAAATTTGCCCGAAACCGGGATTCCCGGGGCGGGTTTTCCGGCGACCTTCCTTCTTTCATTGGCCGTTATTATGCGGAACGTAATCTCTCCCGTCCCGGCTCGGATCCCGCTCCGGAACAATCCTGCTTCCGATGCCGCAACCCCGCTCCCGTAAAGTCCTGAAGCCGCTCACTACGGCTTATTTCACAGCCGGAAAAATCTCACCTGCTATACTCTGAAGCCGCCCCTCTTATGCCGCCTCTTACGCCCCCTCAAATCCCCAGGATGCCTGTCAAGCTCCCCTGAAGCTGGCGTAAAAAACAAAAATCACCAAAACCTTGCCGAAATCTCACCAAAAACTTTGCACACGATCACAAAAATAAGTAGAATATGATCCAAGTCATGTTTTGTTAGAAGCATTGACCATCACCTGAAGGCTAACTCATGTCACACAATGGCATAGCGTTTTCAGGTGATTTTTTTATAGTGCGGATTTTAGTTACCGTGTGATTTTTTAATCAGAGATACCAGAAAATGCAGATCTGCAAAGATAACAGATTTCTCCCGGAGAGCTTTTTTCAGAAATATAAGAGCACGGACAGCCTGCTTTCGGACAGCATCCAAAACTGCGGCGCCATAATGGATATCGTGAGGGAGAGTCCTCTTCCGGAACCAGAACCGATTCGGAGCGGTATCGTAAGCGCCATTTTCGGAAAGAGCACCTCTGTTCCCGCCGTTCCCGTAAACCTGAACTGCGAGACAACACCGGAACTCCTCCGGGAACATCCCGCGCGGGAATGGCAGGAGCTATGCCGGAAATTCCCGCAGACGAATGTTCCCCTCGCCGTAAAAGAATTCCCCTGGCTCCGAAGGGTGAACAGCCGGAGGTTCAGCATCCATGATTACCGGAACCGCTTCCGGAAGTTTCTGGAAAAGATGCACCCCTCGACCTTCATTGATCACTGGGGCCGGGAGCCCAAGGCCTACATGAAGATCATGAACCGCTATCTGGACAGCCTGCTGGATCCGGATCCCGGGAGGAGAGCCAGTCTCCGGGAGCTGGAAATCATGGACTCCTGGTATGTCCCCTTCGTCCGGGATCTGAAATTCATTCAGCTTAAGAGCTTTTTTCTGGAGAACACCGAGGAGTGCAACGAGTTCATAAAGCGGGAGAACACCGATGTCTCCCCTTCGGAAAAGAAACGCCTCAAGGATAAATTCCTGTTTTATCTTATGATGCACGATCTGCCCGGCGTCGTTCCCGATGACAGTTCCGGGGATCCTGCCGGTATTTCCGGTAAACATTCAGGTACGCATCCCGGTATTCATCACGGTAAACATCCTGACAAGGCGGGGATAAGCCTTCTGAACAGCTACAGTCTGAGATCCGACTGGATAATGGCCTACAATCAGCTCCTGATTTCCGAAATCGTCCATGAGCCGGGACTGGAGGGAGTTCTGATAAACCTGATCCTGAGCAAGATCCCCGCCGCCCGAAATGCCTTCCTGCTGTTGCCCTTCCCTCTCTGGTTCTTTCTGGATGATCCTCGGCTCCTTCGGCTCTTCACCGATGACCCGACCGCCGTTATCGCCGAGATGATGCCGGCTTTCCGCATCACCTTCCCCATGTACCGGGAACAGACCATTATCAATCTCCGGATGCTGATGAACGGTCAGAGTCTGACCGCCAGCTCCAGCGTCATGCAGGAATACATGGCCCTCCACGGCGTGCCCCGTTCCGGAATCACGAATCTCATCTTTGCATCTTTAACAGAAAAGGCCCGGCAGAATCTGATCAAGAATCGCGCGGTAAGGTTTACCGCCAGAGTCAGCTCTGAGCCGGGGCTGGAAATAAGCCGGGAGCATGCTCTCTCGGACAGCTTTATTGAAAATGCCACCTCTGCGGAAGCCCGCTGCTACCAGCTCATCATTCATCTCTTCGACAAGATTATCAATGACGGAAACTGCGGCGTCCGGTATCTGGCGGAGAGTCTGACTGCCCCCAGGGCCGGAAATAACTCCCGTGCCGCCGATGCGGTTCCGGTGCTAAGCTTCGAAGCCCTCCAAAAGCTCGGTCTTTGCGGCTTCCCTCTGAGCCTTCAGAGAATCAATCCCCGCTACCGCTCCAACATCGACCAGAATGCGCACCATAACCTGCCCTATGCGGCGATGATATTTACCAGCACCATGATGGCCAAGACCGCGAGTCTGATCTGGGTGATGAAGGCGCTGACCGGAAAACACATCACCACCCGGGATAACGAAATGGTGAAGTCCGTGGTAAACAGATCTCTGGCGGTGCTGACCCGGTATCTTAACGATCCGGAGTTCTGGCCTGAACCTCATGCCGGAAAAGCGGAGCCCCGGAAAAACGGCGGGAAAAGCGGGGCTAAGGCTTCCGGGAAAGGAGCGAAGAATACGGGGAGGAAAAGCACTGGAAAGTGTGACGGCGGGAGCTCCGGAAAGGCGGGCCGGAAAAACGCTGTAAAGGGGGCTGGTACTGCGAAGGGTGAGCAGAAAAGCCCGGCAAAAGCAACACGGGAAAAATGGGCCGGGTAGTCCCTG
>NZ_JBGVBR010000017.1:0-2774 GCF_045225735.1 Succinimonas sp.
TCAAACATAATAATTGTTTACGTTCCCGAATAATCGCTGTTAGAATAGCGCCGTTCCCGCAAAGGCGAACACATTATTCGAAAGCCAAAGATTTGCACGAAACGTTTATTGTCAGTTAGAAAGGTAAGATTTATGAAGATTAGCAGCGGTGTTTTGCCTCTTTTGATCGGCTCCTACGCCAAACGGTACGGAGTTGAACTTATGATGTACGGTCACACGGCCTACACTAACGGAAAACAGATCACTATTCCCAGACTGGACTTAAGCGACAGCGCCGGCCAGGAAATGGCCTACGGCTACGTCGCCCATGAGTGCGGACATCTGGTGTTCACCGATTTCGACTGCTTTAAGGATTTGCGGCAGGATTCCGCTGATTTCGGGATGTTTAACGCCCTGGAGGATGCCCGGGTAAATTTCCTGCAAACCCGTTCCTGGCCGGGACTCCTTAAGACCTTTAATTTTCAGTATGACACCCTGAAGCGGGAATCCTGCGAGTTTTTAAGACAGCTCCGGGATTCCGGGGATATGACCACGCTTCTGATTCTCTATTGCAACTACCGTTCCCACTGGGAAGCCGGATTTACCGGCCGGGGCGTCCGTCATCTCCTCAGATTCTCCCATATGGCTCTTCTTTCCCTGCTTCCGGAAGCCGTTATCGGGATGCTGAATCACATCATTTATCGGGTGGCATTCCGGCAGACATCGGATGATGTGATGCAGGTGGCGGCAGCGGCGCTGGAGTTTATCCGGAAGTATATTCGCAAGAACAATGCCGAGTATGACCGGGCCGTGAAGAAACATGAGGCTCAGCCGTCTCCCGCCGAGGCGGAGGAGGATCTGTTTTCGGAGCAGAGCCGCATGCCCCGGAGCCGCAAGGTGAGCTTTGATCGGGTATTCAAGGATATGGACTTTCCGAAGGATCTCCTTAAGAGGCTTTCGGATGACTTCACGGAAATGCTTAATGCCGAGACCCCGGATGATGCTCCTGCGGGGCGGGTCAGCCGGATGAAGGCTCTTTCAAGAACCTTCAACGGCAATGCGCCTTCGGTCGCCGGAGAGATCGAGCGCCGCTCCTACTCCACCGGAGGATCGCAGGATTTCGGCGGCACGGTTACTGGAATTCCCCGGCCGGCTCTCAATGACCAGCTGTACCAGAAGGTGATCAGAAACGGCAGCTTCCGTTATCAGATCGAAAGCATGATGCGTTCCTATGACGAGTGGATGAACGGAACGAAAACCTCCGGCAAGGAGGTGGACGTTCTCGCTTATGCCGGCAGAGTCATCAATAACTTTCATGTTTTCAAGAGCAAGAGCATCAGACAGTGCGTGAACACCACGGTGCATCTTCTGGTGGATGCCTCGGGATCCATGGCGGCTCTCTGCCCGGACTCCAATATCCGGAGATACGAGGTGGCCAATCAGGTGGCGCTGTCCCTGGCTCTGGGCATGGAAAACATCAGCAACCTCACCTCCGAGGTGACCTACTTTCCGGGCACCTATGCGGAGTTTGACACCATCAGAACTCCGAAGCAAAGCGTTAAAAGCCGGGCCCGGTATTTTGATCAGATGCCCCACAGCTGCACCCCGCTGACCCAGGTTCTTCTTCATGCGGTGGAAAGGCTCCCGGAAAAAAGCCCGTATCAGAGAGATATCATCATCGTGATTACGGACGGCAAGCCGGACTGCTTTGACACCGCCAAAAAGGTCATTGACCGCTGCGGGGAGCTGGGCGTTGAAATCTACGGCATCGGCATCGGAGAAAACACCGCCGTCAGCGATCTCTTCAGAGAAAGCGAAAAGGTGTCAGACGCCGCCGAGCTTCCGGAAGCCATGAAGAGGCTCATGAAGAGAACCTTTTTCAGAAAGTTTGACATTATGGCGCATACCACCCTGGCCAAAATCATGGCCGCAAAAATGTCCCATATCTGACCTCTGTCTTTTTTGTCAGGGATTCCGATAACAGGATTTTTATGCGTAACAGGGGGGATTTGTGCACGATTTTTACGCTGAGGCGCTGGTCACCTACAGACGGCGCTATAACGAACTTTTTAAAGAAACAGGCGACACCGTCATTTCAAGAGTCGAGGACGGCTATGCCAAACATATTCTGCAGGGCCGGGTTCTGGAAAGGCTCGCGTTGGAAATGCTGGAGCTGTTCTATCGTGAAGACTTAGGGACTTTCGACATCTTTAAGGGCGATAACGAAATTCAGGTAATGCCGCAAAGCAGAACCTTTAATCTGGACGTATTTGCAAAGCTTTCCCGGAAAAAAGATCAGAAAGAAGATCAGAAGGAGGAAGCGAACCGGGGGGAAAACGGCCGGAAAAAGCCGGCCCGGAACATCGGCGTATCGCCGGACGAGATGTATCTGGGGCTGGAGATCCAAAATTACACGTTTTGCGCGGAGAGGTTTTTCATCAGCTGGGCAGCTATGGCAGCAGCGCAGAACAAAGGCGCGGCGACAAAGGATCTGAGAACCGCTCCGGGATTGATAGCGGTAATTTCCACGGCTGGATTCGGCAAGGAGGCCGCAGGCGGCATTGACGACTGGTGTTTTGTCTGGAAATCAATGCCGTGCAGAGCTATCGATGATAAAGTCCTGGGGAAGCCGCATTCCAGAGGACTTAATCTCCTGATCATCAATCTGAAGAAATTCAGGCAACAAGTGAAAACTCCCAAAACCTTTCTGGAATTTTACCTGGCGTTTTTGAATTGCGGCACATATGAAGATATCGAGGCTCTCCTGAAGATGGATCCTGATGGTATAATGGAAG
>NZ_JBGVBR010000018.1:0-2080 GCF_045225735.1 Succinimonas sp.
ATGCAGGGCTTCTCCCCCAGAAAAGCATAGACACAGGCCATGCCGGGCTTCATGCGGACGCCATGAACCAAAATCTCGGCCCCGAGATCCCGAAGAGCATCCGGCACCAGATCATAATCCCCGGCTGAAACCCCGCCGGTGGTAATCACCGCATCATGATCCTGAAGAGCTCCGGCCACAAGAGAGGCAATCTCCGCCGCGGAATCTCCCGCTCTGCCGGCATAGTCTGCGCTGTATCCGGCTCTTTTTAGCTCGGACATCAGCATATAACGGTTGGAATTATAAATCTGCCCTCCGGAAAGCGGCTTTCCGGGATCCTGAAGCTCATTTCCGGTAGCGATCACCGCCACCCGAAGTTTCCGGTATACATAAGCCTCCGTAAGCCCCTGAGAGGCCAGCATGCCCATAACCGCAGTATCCGCAGGATCCCCCTTCCGGGCCAGCGTCGCCCCGGCCTTCACATCCTCTCCGGCTCTGATCACGTTCTGTCCCGGACGGAAGGAGCTCATCAGGGTAACCGTTTCCCGGGTAAATACCGTATCCTCATACTTGGTAACCGCATCAGCCCCCCGGGGCACCGGAGCTCCGGTCATGATCCTGACAGCTTCGCCCTCCCCGAGGCACAGATCCCCCGCGCTGTCCCCGGCCCTGAACTCCGCAATGACTCTCAGGGACACCGGAGACTCCGGAGCGGCGTTTTTCACATCAGAGCTCCGGAAGGCATAACCGTCAAAGGGCGATCTGTCATAATGAGGAATCATCATCCCGGCAATGACATCCCGGGCCAGGATCCGGCCGTAAACCTCATCCAGAGGCACGATCTCCGCGGAAACCGGCTTAATCCGGGACAGCAGCAAATCTCTGGTCTCCCGAAATGTCATTTTTTTAGGCTTTTCGTTCATGCTGTTCATTTTCCTGTCGCTTATGCTGTCATTTCACCATGCTGTCATTTCACTATGCTGTCATTTCATCATGCTGTCGTTCATTTGTCATTCCTGCGGCCTTCCCGCCTCCGGAAAGATTCTCCCGGCCCTCAGCCCCGGAGAGCCATCACCGCTCTGTCCGGAATAAAAAGAGAAATTCCGGCGTTTTCCGCCATCTCTCCGTCGCTGCCGGTTAGCGTGCCGGGCCGCCAGATATCCCGGGATACCTGCCAGTATAAGGGCCGGGGATCCGGAACCCGGGGATTCCGGAGATCCAGAGTATAGCTGAAAAGGTTTTCCGTTACGCTTTCAATGGCAAAATCATAGAAGCGGCCCGGCTCCGCCGACTCTGATGCCGCCAGCCCTGACTTCTCAGATCCTGTTTCACCAGGGTGCGGCTTGAGTCTCATGTCATTCATGCGGATTCCCGCCGCGGTGATCCCAGAAATATCTTCATTTGCTCCCCGGAGCGGCGCCCGAACCCCCCAGCCCGGAACCGTGATAAATCCGGCAGCGTCGATTTTGGCGGGAGCAATGTTCTTTACCCCGGTAAGTCTTGCGGCATGCACTGTCCCGGGATTCTCAAAAACAGCTCGCACCTCTCCCGAGGACTCGATAACGCCGCGGTGAATTACCGCCACTCTGCCGGCCAGCCGAAAAACCTCATCCCGGTTATGAGACACTAAGATAACGGTCTTCCCGAACTCACGCATCACCCGTGAGAGCTCCTGCTCCAGGCTGAATCTTAGGTGCTCGTCCAGCGCGGAAAAGGGTTCATCCAGCATCATGATATCCGCATCGTTCACCAAAATTCGGGCCAGAGCAGTTCTTTGCATCTCGCCTCCGGAGATTTCCGAAGCCCGGGAATTTCTTACGTGAGAAAGCTCCATTCTCTCAATCATCTCTCCGGCCAGGCGAATTCTGTCAGCTTTGCTTTTATGAACAGCGGATCTTACTCCCATAAGGACGTTTTCAAAAACAGTCATGCCGGGAAACAGGGCATAGTTCTGAAAAAGAAACCCGGTTCTTCTCTCCTGGGGCCGGAGATTAATGCCCTTTGCCGCATCGAAGATCACCCGGTCATTAAGAACAATGCGGCCGGAGTCCGGTCTGGCAATGCCGGCAATGCAGCGGAGGGTCATGCTTTTTCCGGAGCC
>NZ_JBGVBR010000019.1:0-6143 GCF_045225735.1 Succinimonas sp.
ATCTGGAGCTTCCGGAGGTGTCTTGCGGCAAAGGGGATGAAGACATTAAGAGAGACAGGGATAAAGACAGTAATGAAGACAGTGATGAAGAAGACATATTCGAGATTGAACCGGAGTCAGCTTCCGGAGAAGGCCGACGTCTCGCGAAGTTCCTTAAGCAGCAGGCATATCCGGAGATAGCGGGCCTGTCTTCCCGGGAGCTTTTCCGGGAACTCAGGGGACATAAGGCAGATGTCTTTCCTGGGATCTTTATCGCCAGCGCGCAAACTCCCCGGCTCCGGCAGCTTTACGAAGCCTTCGGCATAGCCCCGCCGTTCCATGCCCGGCGTTCCGGAAAAGAAATCACTCCCTGCGATGCAGAGGATATCCCTCTCAAAGACCGGGTAAGCAGGAACCTGATTTTTGCCCGGAAGTGTTTCATTGCCAGCTCGGAGGGTCAGGTTCGGATAAAAGCCATAATTGAAGAGAAGGTTCGGGAGCAGGAAGATCAGAGAGGAAAGCCCAAGAAAGCTCCTGCTGCCGCTGACTTGCCGGAATCCTCGGGTGTTCCGGCTAATCCCCCGGAAGATCCGCCGCAGCCCAAGAGAAAGGGCGGCGGACGCCCCAAGGGCGCAAAAAATAAGAAAACTCTGGAACGGGAGCAACGGAGCCGGGACGGTCTCGAAGCTCCGCCTGTCGTGCGGCATACCATAGGGCGGCCCCCGGGAGCAAAGAACAAGGCCACTCTGGAACGGGAAAGAAAAATTGCCAGCGGCGAAATCATCCTGCCGCCCAAACGGGAACCCGGAAGGCCCAAAGGCTCCAAAGATACCAGCCCCCGCAAGCGGCGGAATGCGGCAAAAGAGCCATGAGAGGCCTGAACGGGATTTAAGGGTGCAAGCAATCTGTGCTGCCTGAGAAAATAAACGCCCCTGATTTGCCGGATGAACCTTAGTTTCCGGCAGCGAACAGCCCTGTTTTCAGGGGCGGAAATCAGGTCTTAAACCGCTCATTTCCCAAGCTGAGTCCCCTCTTGCCGATGCCGTAATTACGACGGGGGTAACGTTTTCAGGGGGTGAAAATCCTAAAAGTTTGAAGTGCTTAAAAGTTTGGGAAATATCGTTTAAAGTCACCGGCGCTTTAACCGCTATCATTGATGCTAGGTAATAGAACCCAGTATATTTGGAGATGCTGTTGCATTCGTGCGTTGCGCGGGTTTTTATGCTGCATTAACTTTCTCAAAAGCACTGGAGTTTGCTTTTTAATCTGAGGTTCCTTAACTGCCCGGGGCTCAGAATGTTTACAGGAGTAAGAATTTTATGAAAGCTAATCAGGGTTTTACTTTAATCGAACTTGTGGTGGTCATTGTAATTCTGGGCATTCTCGCAGCCACAGCCGCTCCCAAGTTTATGGATCTGCAGAAGGATGCCAGAGTTTCTGCGATTCAGGGCCTTCAGGGCGCTGTTAAGAGCGCTGTCAACATGGGGCATGCCAAGTCCATTCTTAACGGTTCTGATAAGATGAAGTACGCTATCGGAAGCAAAGACAATACAACGGCCGCTAATTGCGGCACCGGCGATGATTTAAAGATTCAGGATGACATGGCTAAGATCTGCACCATTTACGGTTATCCGGCAGCATCCGTGAACGGTATTATGTCACTGTTGCAGCAGTCTTTTGTAAGCTCAGATCCCAGAGCTTTTGATGCAGCTAATGCGGCCTGCGATGCCTCTGAAGACTGGTGTGTGTACAAAGTCACCGATAATCTCAAGCTTGCCTTTGCTCCTAAGAGTTCCGCCGGCTATACCGGCGCTGAGAGCACCAGCTGCGCCATGGAGTATACGGTGACCATTAGCGGCGACAAGGCCACTGTGAAGACTACTGTTCTTAAGGGCGGCTGCTGATAACAGCGGCTGAGCCTCGGTTATTAAGTTGTAACGTTGTTTTCAGAACGTTTGCAGGAGAAAGAATTTTATGAAAGCTAATCAGGGTTTTACTTTAATTGAGCTTGTAGTGGTCATTGTGATTCTGGGCATTCTCGCCGCCACTGCCGCTCCCAAGTTTATGGATCTCCAGAAGGATGCCAGAGTTTCCGCGATTCAGGGCCTTCAGGGCGCTATCAAGAGCGCTGTTAACATGGGGCATGCCAAGTCCATTCTTAATGGTTCTGACAAGATGAAGTACGCTCTTGGAAGTACTTCACAGACAGATTCTGCAGCGTGCGGTTCCCCTACTCAGACTGAAGATGACATGACAAAGGTCTGCACCATTTACGGTTATCCGGCAGCATCCCTGAACGGCATTATGTCGCTGTTGCAGCAGTCTTTCAGCAATACTGCTACTACGACAGTCGCTTGTGATTCCTCTGAGGACTGGTGCTGGTACAAAGTTACCGATAACACCAAGATTGCTTTTGCGCCTAAGAGTTCTGCCGGCTTTGCTGGAGATGATACTGATGAGCATAAAAAGCAAAGCTGCGCCATGGTATACGAGGTAGATATCAGCGGCACCAAGGCCACGGTGAAGACCACTGTTCTTAAAGACGGCTGCTGACAGGAGCGGCTTAGCCGCAGTTACATAGCATTACAGGAAGGCTGGTATGTACCGGCCTTTTTTTGTGAAAAAGATCACTAAAACATGCTTTTGAAAACGTTTTGTTCAAACAGAAATTATCTTATTCTTTAGAATTATGAAACAGGCATCTTTGGCAGGATTTGGTGACGGACGGATGGTGATAATTAGCCCCCTGCATACAGCGAGATGCGCCGCTTAAAATATTGAGAGATATTGAAATGACAAAGAATACCCTTACCAGCAAATACTCCGGATTTGGCAGAAGCCTTCTGGGCAGTATCGTGCTCGGCGCTGCACTGAGCATGTCCATAGCCGGGCAGTCCTGGGCCGATGATAAGGAACTTACCCAGGCAGACATTCCGGCTCTGAAGAGCGCTTACTATCTGGCGGATCTGGAATCAGATCTCCATCGTTATGAAACCTCCATGCTGATAATTACCAATGTCACCAACAGGGATGACTTTCTGGTAAACCGCGATGAGCTCTGGGCCAGCCGCGAAGAGCTGAGCTATGCCATTAACAGTCTGGTTAACAATCCTTATGCGCCGGAAGCCGGCAATATCAAGGAGATCACCGATACCCTTTCCGAGCTGCTCATCAAGTGCGAAGAATATGCCAATATGCAGAATGAGCTTATCGCCCGCAAGCTCAAGATCGATGATCAGGTAGCCGATCTCAAGTCCATCTTCAACGATATCAATCATGCCCAGAACCTTATTGCGCACCGGCATCTTACCCCGGAGCAGCTGGAAACCTTCAACAAGGTGAAGGATGCGGCTTCCATGCTGGAAACCATGATGAAGTCCTATTTTGAATCCAGCTTCAGCAGCAATGACATGCAGGTTTTCACGCAGCAGATGCAGAACAGCTACAATGCCTTTGAAACTCTGGTGGATAGCGCTCTTCCGGCCTTCCCGGAATATGACGCCTCCTCCAAGAAGCTCAAGAAGTACTATGACAACATGTTTAAGGAGCGTGGCCCCGGCACCATGTACTTCAATTATCTGCAGCAGAAGGACGGCCAGACTCAGGTGGAGGTGTACTTCTTCAAGACCGTGCACGACATTTACAAGAAGATCAATAAGATCTCGGCTCGCTACAAGGCCAGTCTGCGTCTGTAATCCCCGCGGGCGGGCATAAAATGCCTGAGATCGGCGGCGTCGTTTTATGCCGGTCTTCACAAAATTAACTTTTCAGGGCAGCGTTATTCTGATATTTGATGACGTTGCCTTTATTTTTTGCGGAAATGATCTAAAAATGTACGAACGGGGTTGAGATTGAACAGCCCCGCGCGCAATGTACTATAAAAATAAAAGGTATTGCTCTGTAGCAGTTAAGACCCTTTCCGGAGCTGAGGATGCAGAACCGGGCTGCGTCATACGCCGGAAGCTGTCGGGTCTTCATTTGAAGAAATATCCTTATGAGTGTTATTAATCTGTTAAAAGCCGTTAAAGAGAAGCTTCGCCGCATAGATTACAAGGAAGTCCTTACCCTGGGACTGTGGTCTTACGTCGGAAAGTCAGTTCTTCATAGTGTTTACATCGGTTTTGGCATATTAATCCTTTTTCTGGTGGGACTGGCCATGCTGAGTATTTCCAGCGGACGGTCAGTGTTTTCATCCATCGAATACATCACTGACGACGTGCAGCCGATTCTCAATCAGGCAAACGAAATAGAAATCAACATGCTCCTGACCAACCGGGATCTGGTAACCCTGCTGAACGAAAAGGATTTCTCCCGGATTGAGCAGGACGTGGCCAGTCTCGCCAAAAGCCGGAAGATGTTTATCACCTCTCTGGAGACCTTTACTGAAACCGCCCAGAACTTTGACGGGGTAATGGATCATGTGACCACCCTGTCATCCCTCGCTAAGAATTATCTTGACGCCACCGAGAAGATGCCGCAGCAGGTGGAGTCTCTCATGAAGCTCAAAAAGGCCTCCAACAAAAACAAGGGCGAGTACCGCACCTGGCTGACTCTCTTTCATTCCGAGGAACAGGCCCTCAAGGCGGCCATTTTTGATGACTATGTGGCAGAGCAGTTCATGAACATGACCTCCGCTCAGAGCCCGGTGGAAGCCAAGGCCGATGAAATTCTCTCCAAGGAGAACCTTAAGGAGATCAAGGCCGGTTTGGAATTTGTCGCCAAAAGATACGAATTTTTTGAAGAACTGGTGAACATTCTCCGGGTGGAAATGCCCGAGGTGGACAACAATATGGGACAGTACTTCAGAAACTTCAAGTTCAATATGACTGATCCCAAGGGACTTTTGCATGAGCATGCCAGGCTTATCGAGGTGCAGACCGCTCTCGATGAGTCCGCAAGACAGTCGGCGGAGTCCATTGATCTCATCAAGAATGAGATTCTGTCTATTCAGAATGCCGCCGTGGAAATGATGACCAACTCCACCAACGTTTCCAAGGACACCTACCTTTCAGCCAGAGGCACCATGCTTATCGCTCTTTTGGGCGCGGTGCTGCTTTCCGGTCTTATTCTCATTACCCTGAGTCTCAGCATCAGAAGACCCATGAGACTTATAGTGAGCGGCCTCAGCGATATCAGCAAGGGCCATATGGAAAAGGATCTCAAGGTATCTGAAAAGAACGAATTCGGCGAAATTGCCGTTTACCTTAACAACCTTACCGCGCACGTGGGCGGGGTGCTTCAGGAGATTTCCGAGGCCTCCAGCAATCTGAAGAAGGCTTCGCAGGGCAATCTGCAGGCCTCTGATTCCGCTCATAAATCCATCGATGCCCAGCGCAAGGAAACTCTGGCCGTATCCAGTTCCATCGAAGAAATGCTGAAGGCTCTGCAGGCGGTTTCCGTGGCCACGGAGCAGACCCTGAACGAGGTGCGCAATGCCAAGGATCTTACCAGCGATTCCAAGAAAATCATGTCCGAAACCATTGAAACAACGGAACGTCTGGAGGATCGGCTTAACGATACCGCCAAGGTAATTTCCGATATCAACAGCATGGGCGAGGAGATCAACAAGATCGTCAATATTATCAGCGGCGTGGCCGAGCAGACCAATTTGCTGGCTCTTAACGCCGCCATTGAAGCGGCCCGCGCCGGAGAGTACGGCCGGGGTTTTGCCGTGGTTGCCGATGAAGTGCGGCACCTGGCTCAGGCTACTGCCAGCAGCACCAAGGACATCCGGAGCATGATCGATGATCTGCACGCTCTGGTGGCCAAGGCGGTGGATCATGCCAATCTGTGCGTTGACGAAATGGGTCTCACCAGAAAGAATTCCTCCCGGGCCAATGTGGCCATTGATGAAATCAGAAACACCATCACTAAGATCGCCAGCATGAGCGGCACCATTGCCGATGCCACCAAGGAGCAGACCAAGGCCTCCAATCTGGTGGCTGACAAAATCAAGAAGATCAATGAAATCTCCAATTATAACCAGATCCAGTTTGACGGCGTGGCAGAAAGCAGCACGGCGGTCATTGAGATCAGAAATCGCTTCATGGCATTACTCCTCATGAAAAGTAATCGAACATATCGCCTGAAAGTTTTGAATCGCGCAGTTTCCGCAGCGCCCGGATTTCCAGCTGCCGCACCCGTTCGCGTGTCAGACCGAAAAG
>NZ_JBGVBR010000020.1:0-5988 GCF_045225735.1 Succinimonas sp.
GCATCGCCCTTATCTGCGTCGTCTATCTCCTGGTGCTGATATTTTTCGGGTCGGGGATTTTTGAAGTGCTGAAGCAGCTCTGGGCTCTTCTGGGAGAATCCGCGCAGGAGGCCGGCTTCGCCATTGCCAGTATCGCCACCGTAACCGAGCACCAGCTTGGCGAGTGCCTCCGCCTGTTTGTCGGAAAGCTGGTGTCAGACACCGCCCTCCTCTCCACGATGCTTTACTACACCTGCATCTATTTTCTGGCCTATTCTCTGATTGCCCTGATCATGTATGCGCTGGAATTTTTCAGTCTTCCTCTGGTGCAGTGCTCCGGCATGCCCGGCCTCAAGGCCATGTGGGAAAGCTTCAAGGCCTTCAGTCTCAATATTATGAGCATTACGGGAATGGCAGTGGGATTTCTCTTTATCTGGCTCGTGTTTAACAGCGTCTGGCTGGTTCTGGGATTCCTGCTCCCCTCTTTAGTGGCGGTTTCGGTGTGCGGCGTCACCATTACCACTCTCTTTGTGGCCATTTTCCATATCCTGATTCAGGTAAACGCCACCCGGGATGTGTTCTGGTATCAGTCCTTCCATGATGCAGAGCCCCTTTACGAACAGGAAATCAAAAAAGGCCCCGGCCCTCATATCGCCACGGCGGATTACCCGGAAGACAAGGCCCTACCGAAGGCCCCGGCTCCGGAACCTCCGGCGTCATCTGATAATCCGGAAAAGCCGGCATAACAGCAGAAAGTCCCCGGGTTCCCGGGGATTTTTGCCTCTTGAGTCCCTCCCTTATCGCTGCTTCTGCCGGTTCTTCTCCGGATCAATCATTTTAATTCCTGTTCCCGAAAGCCATTTTGCGGGCAAAACTCACACCGCATCACTAAAAACCGGGGTCAAAACAAACATCATTGGTCTTTTGATATACAATGAGGGATTAAAATTATCTGACATCGAATAAGCAGCAGCTTCCGGATTCGCAAATGAAGACCTTTTCGAAGACTTTTTCCCTCACCGTTCTTTCGTCCTGCATCGCCATGATTCTGTCCTCCGGGACAGCGGCAGCGGAGGAAGAAGGCGCCCAGATGAAGCTCATCGCGGAATGCAAAAAAGACGGCATTCAGGAAAACATCTGCGCCGAATCAGTGCGGGATCCCAAACTCCAGATCTTTATCGGAGGTCAGTATTACAACGGTTCAAAAACCACCAAGCCCGACTACACCAGAGCTCTGGCCTGGTTCAGAATGGCCGGAAACATTCCGGTGGCAGAATACAACATCGGACTTATCTATGAGCGCGGCGGCTACGGAGTAATGGCCGATACCCAGATGGCCATTGTCCACTACGGCAATGCCGCTGCCGGCATGCACCCGGGAGCCATGTACAAGCTGGGACGCATCTACAGCACCGGAAACAGAGTGGAGCAGGATCTTCCCAAAGCCGGAGAATATTTCCGGGAATCCCACGACCAGGGCTACCCCTACGGCAGCTACGGTCTGGCTCTCTGGTACCTGAACACCATGCCGGATGATCACTGGGATCGGCCGGACATGTGCAATAAGGTGAAGGATCTTATTATGAAGGCCGAGGACGGGAAGGTGCCGGAAGCCTTTACCCTGGAGGGGATCCTCTATGAAAAGGGCATCCTCTGCACCGAACAGAGCGATGACAAGGCCGTGGAGCTTTACAACAAGGCCTCCTATGAAGGGGATTATCAGGCCCAGAGCCGCAGCTCCGAGCTTCTGATCCGTAACGGCAGGATCGATGAGGCCTTCAGAATGCTCACCGCTGCCGTCAATGATGAACGAAACCCCTACGCCATGTGCGTGCTGGGAGAACTATTCAGCAGCAAAAACTCCGGCTCCCGCTACGATCCTGACAAGGCCCGGGATATGTATCAGAAGGCCGCCGATATCAATGCTCCCTGCGGGCTCTTCCATATCGGCCTCGAATACTTCCAGGAACCGGATGCCGACTATGACAAGGCTCTGGAATATTTCACCAAAGCTCAGGAAAACGGCAGCTCCGATGCCGAATATTATCTGGGACTGATGTACTCCCGGGGCATTGGCGTTCAGGAAAACACCTCCAAAGCCATCAGGTTCTTCAAGAATGCCAATCTGGCCGGAAACCTTGAAGCCCAGAACGCTCTGGGAGAAATGTTCATTTACGGCAACGGCGTAAAACAGAATTACAAAACCGCCTTTAACTATATCAAGGGCAGCGCAGATGCCGGACGTCCGGAGGCCATGATTAACATGGGACGGATCTACGCCTACGGACTCGGTCAGCCCCTGAATACCGAAAAGGCCCGGGAGTGGTACCTCAAGGCGCAGGCCAGCGGCATGGATGCTCTGCCTTACCTGGGAGAACTGGAAATCCGGGAAGGCAAATATGAATCGGCTCTGGAAAAGCTGATGGAATCCGAAAAGAATCCCAACTCCGAGGCTGAGTTCTGGCTGGGCTATATGTACGAACGCGGACTGGGAGTTACCAAGGATCTTAAGGAGGCTCTGAATTACTACGAGCATTCCGTGGCTCATGGCAGCACCCGGGCGCTGGTGGCTTTGGGCCGGATGTACCAGGAAGGCGTCACCGGAAAACCCGACCCGGAAATGGCCTTTGATCTCTATCAGAAAGCCGCGGACCGCAAGGAACCGGATGCTATTTATCATCTCGGTCTCGCCTACGAAACCGGAAACGGCGTCAAGGCGGACAATCAGAAGGCCCTGAGATACTTTTCTGAAGCCGCCAAGAGCGGCCACCCCGAGGCTATGTACTACGTAGGCCGGTATATGGAGGAGGGGGTATTCACCACCTCCAATATCCAGGAGGCGGTGAAATACTATAAAACCGCCGCCAGCCGCGGCGTTGCGGAAGCGGAAATGGCTCTGGGCCGCTGCTATGAGGAAGGCACCGGCGTGTCCCGTTCTCTCCCGAAATCCTATGAAAACTACCTGGCCGCCGCCGGCCACGGCAATCGCGATGCCATGAGGATCACCGGCGACAACCTGATGAAGGGGAACGGCACGGAAAAGGATCCCTACAGCGCCTATCTGTGGTATCAGAAGGCCGCCGATCTGGGAGATCCCTATGCCGCCACCGTTACCGCCAAGGTCTATGCCAAAGGCTATGACAATCCCCGGAATCCGGAAAAAAGTATCCAGCCTGATGCTAACAAGGCCCGGAAATATCTTGATATCGGCATCAAACAGAATTTCCCGGATGCCCAGGCATTCAAGGCGCAGTGCTATCTTTACGGCTGGCTCATGGAAAAGGATCCCAAAAAGTCCTATAACCTCTTCATGGAGGCGGCGGCCGGAGATCCCGCCCACCCCAATACCGATGCTCTTTACTACCTCGGCTATATGTATGAGCACGGTATCGGAGTCACCCAGAACTTCATCAGCGCCGTGACCTGGTATGAGCAGGCGGTGCAGCAGCACAATCATGAGGCGGAGCTGGCTCTGGGACAGCTGTATCTCAATGCCACTCCCAGCACCGGCATCACCCAGGACAAGAGTCTCGGCATGCGTCTGATCCGGGATGCGGCTAACGGCGGAAATGAAAAGGCCGCTCAGATCCTGGAAGAGCTGGAATAGTTCCAGGCTAAGGTTTATCCGGCTTATTCCGGCATCCTTGCCGCAAAAAATCATAAGAGCTCCGGCAGGATCTGCCGGAGCCGCGAAGCTCGCATTACTTTGCCCCGCCCTCTGACGGAGTTCCCATGTCCCTTTTAATCAGGTATATCCGCAACGATCTTGAAGGAGTCTACACCGCCGAGCTTCTCCGGGGTTCCCTGAGCATGCTGTTAGCCGTGATTCTGGAACAATGCTCCTCTCCCGGTCCTGCCAACGCCTACATTCTTATCATGGGCTTGTACGGCCTCCGCTCCTTGCACGGGAATACCCTCCTCCGCCGTCTCGGCAATATTCTGGTCAGTCTGGCCCTTCTTACCGGCACTCTGGCCCTGGCGCTCTGTTTCGGGCAGGAAAAGCTCTGGCTCCCCCAGCTTCTGTTCGCAGTCTTCCTCTCCTCCGGCACGGTCTGGGCTCTCCGGAAAAGGCCGGAAATATCCGGCACGGTAATGTTCATGAGCGTGTTTGCGGTGGTGAATTTCGGCATGGGGCTTATTGACCATGACCATGAGATCCTGCTTCCGGATCTCCTCCGGGCCTCGCTTTTAGGCGGGCTTGCCGTTTTTCTGGCTGTGCTCCTGATCCCCTTCTTAAAAATTCACTGGTGTGCGGTAATAAACCGCTGCTTCTATCATGATCTCCGGGAATATGCCCGGGTCATGACGGATCTCAGGGATCTCAATACATTTTCCGAAATCAGGGACTCCGTAAAAAACCGCCTCCTCATGCTGCAGAGCTCCCTCTTTAACATTACCTCTTACGTTAATGATCCCGTAAGAAAAGCCCGCTATCTCCGGCTCCTTAATGCCCTTCTCCTCATTACCTACTGGCCCCACGGCCCGGACGCCCCAGAGGAGCACCGAAAACGCATTGTCAGCATCAGGAGGGGGCTTTTCGAGAGACTCCAGAGGATCCTTTCCGCCCGGAATCCGGAAACCCTCACCGCGCTCCTTCAGGATCTGGAAAACTTCAAATGCGAAATCCGGGGTTTGCCGCGGGATCCCTTCTGCGGCGGGGAAATGACCGGAGAAGCCGCTTTGGCGATCCGGGAAATCACCGCTCTTATGAGGGAGAGACTGCCCCATGACTGATAATGCAAAGAATCCTCCTAAGACTCCCCGGAAACATCTGCTCCCGGATATGCTGCTTGCAAGGCAGATGCTGTCCATGGGGATTGCCATGCTCATTGCCGAGGGGATCTCCTTCCTTTATCCTGCGGATCAGAGCTTCTGGATCCCCCTGACAACCTTCTGCGTCTGTCTTTATATCAGCACGCCCCTGACCGCCCTGAGACGCACGGCGCATCGCATTCTGGGGAGCATTTACGGGGTGATTATCGCCGGCATTGTCTGTCTGGTGTTCCCGAATACCGCCGGCCTTTTGACCTTCCTTGTCATCTTCGCCGGGCTCACCCTCTGGAGCCGGGCCTTTGCCGGTCTCTACTGGCTCTTTGTGGCCTTTATGACCGCCTCGGTGATCATGCTGCTGGCTCTCCTGATGCAGCATACCTCCCTGACCCCGAATTACCTCATCACGGAAAGAACGGCCTTTACCCTGCTGGGAGCGGCCATTTCCCTTCTGGTGAGTTCTCTCGTGATGCCGGCCACGGAAAGGCTGGATATGCTCCGAACCTACCGGCACTACCTCACCATGTTCTATCTGGAGTACCGCATCTCCATCTTCCGGCTCACGGAAACCGAAATTCCGGATCCCGATCTTAATCCCCGGGAAATCTTCAAAAGCGCCCGCACCTACCAGGAAAAGCTGCCGGTATGGCGTTATGCCCTGTTCTTCAATGTCTTTATCTACCGGTGCTTTGTAAGGTTTCTGCACCGGATCCATAAAATGCGGCTCTTGAACCGGGTGCTTCTTACCAGCATCTCCTCCCGGACGCCCGCAGTTCCCCTGAATGAGGACACCAGAAATCTTCTTCAGCAAAACCGCATCATCACCAAAAGAGTTCTTCTGGCGCTTATTCGCCTGAACCGGGATGAGGCCGGGAAGCGTCTTCAGGATCTCGCAAAAATCAACAGCCTGCTGGAGGAAAGAATGGGCCGGGAACAGGGACTCAGCCCGGCCATCATGCTTACCCTGAGAGAAATTGAGAACGATCTGGATCATCTGACCAAAGGAGCCGTGCAGCTGTATCTGACCTGCAAAAACGGAAACCGGGACTGATATCTCATGAGATACCAGGGGAGAAACCTGAGAAATACCGGAACTGCTGTCAAAGGATAAAATGAAAAACTGCCAGACAAAGGAAAATCAGGCAGTTTTTCCGGAAAGGTGCCAGAAAACCGAAAGCCCGGGTGGATATCTCTTCCCGGGCCTCGAGGGATCCCCGGCTACGGGAGCCCGTAGCCGGC
>NZ_JBGVBR010000021.1:0-2243 GCF_045225735.1 Succinimonas sp.
GACGCCTGTCCCTTCTGCGGCAATTCCATCGTATTTACCGACAAGATCCGGGATCAGTCGGAGCCGGATTTTCTGATCCCCTTCAAAAAGGATCGGGAGTTTTTTCTGGAGGCCTTTCATAAGATCCTGAAGGAGGGCCTGTTTGTCCCGGAAGATTTCGTCAATACCGCAAAGCCGGAAAACATTCACGCCTGCTACATTCCCTTCTGGATCTACGATGCCCGGGTTTCAAACAGCGTCACCATGAAGACGGAACAAGTTACCGGAAACCTGCACATTTTCTTCCACAATGTCTATGACTGCACGGGTGCAGCTTCCCTGACCTTTCAGGGAGTGCCCCAGGACGGATCCGCCGCCATTCCCGCCGCGGTAACCCAGTCTCTGGAGCCCTACCATCCCGAGGAAGGCGTGCCCTTTCATTTCGGGTATCTTTCCGGTCTGGACGCCAGAATCTTTGACATCAATGCCAAGGGCAGCTACCCGGCGGTTAAGGCCCGGGTTATCGCCTCCTCCCGGAAGTTCATCGCCGGTGAAAACTGCGACAATATTCATGTTGTCCATGAAGAAGCGGAGGTCAGCAGCACGGAGATCAGCTATGCCCTTTATCCGGTATGGACCATGAAGGCCTCCTGGCAGGGAAAAACCTATAATTATGCCATGAACGGGGAAACCGGACGCCTTACCGGAGACATTCCCACGGATCGGAAACGCATCCTGGGCGTCTCCCTGATATTCGGCATCGTGTGCGCCCTGCCCCTGATTCTCCGGGATCTCTATCTGGCTCCGCTGGATCTGGGAGATGTGGCCAAGTTCTATGACGAGTACATGAGCATGTGGTATATGGTGCTGCCGTTCCTGGCGATAATTACCGGAGAAATGCTGCCCATCCGCTATTTCACCTTTGTCACCAATAAACGCTATTACCTTTTTCTGAAAATCGCCGCCGGGTTAACTCTGGCCCTCATGGCCTATCTGGTGTTAACCTGCATCATCAAGGATAATCTCTGGGTGCTCAAAAGCTCCCTGTCTCTTTACCTTACGGGACCGGCATTAGCGGGCTTTCTTGCCTATGCGGCCCTCCTCCATCGGGTAAGAAGACAGCGCCGGAAGAGAGAGATAGCCCTCCGGGAGGATGCCAGCGCCTATCTTAACAAGGCAGAAAGCAAGACGCTTTCCAGTTCGTCAAGGTATCTTAGTACCTATGTATCCCTGAAGCGCAAAATGTCCTGGCCTCTGCCGCCGTTTTCCTTTGGATTCATTCCTCCGCGGCGCGGCCTCCGTCGCGGCTCTTCCTGGATGGATGATGAACTTTAAAAACCTTCTCTCGAGGCAAAAAGCCGAATCTCGGGAAATTGCCGGGAAATCACAAGGATTAAGGAACAGCGATGATAGAAGATGATGCCGTAACACAAAATTCTCACGAACATGACACCGCTCCGGAACGCATGTTTACCATGATTTTTCTGTTTGAAGAGCCGTGCCCGCTCCCTGATCGGAAGCTTCTGAAAAGGCTTATTAAAAAACATGCCGCCGGAAGGACGGAATATCTGGGCTATGATTAAGGCAGTGCCTGCTTCGCCCTGACGGACATTCCTCTGGAACCGGATCTTCTGGAGGACGTTATCGCTCCCGCCCTGAAAGCGAAACCCGCAGAGGAGCTTCACCCCTGTCTCACCATTACCGCCGGCGTTAATGCCGTGACAGATCCGGACTTTCCGCCTAAGGAAAAGATTCTGGCCCAGACCTGGATGTGCCGCAATGCCGAAAAGATTCTGGATTCCTGCAAGTACAGCATCGAGGCCTTCGATATTTTCGGGACGGCTCTTACGGGACGGACGCGGGCCCGGATGCTGGGCGGCATCATAACGGCTCTCCTGGAGGCCATGCCCTCCTGCCGGGCGGGATTTTTTCTGCCGTCAAAAAAGATCATGACCCGGGAGGGCATGCTGTTCTTCACGAGATCCTATGAATCCCGTTTTCTGGATTATGCGGTTAATTTCAGACTGTACAACCGGCCTGACACCCCTTACATCCTGCTGGACACTCTGGGGATGCAGGTGCTTTCCATGCCGGACGTGCAGTATTTTTTAAAGATATCAGTCCCAGGGCTATGATGATACATGCCCGGAGCATACTCGATCTTCTGATGGATGAAAAGAACCCGATACAGGACGACGATTTATGCGACAGCATCGAAGACTTCGAATTTAATCGTGATGTCGTCTGGGCCATGCATTACGACT
>NZ_JBGVBR010000022.1:0-9547 GCF_045225735.1 Succinimonas sp.
CCTGAAGTATCTTGTCGGAGACAGCGCCATGTGTACCGATAATATTATTCCTGAGGCGGTAGATAAAGGCATTCACCTGGTTACCCGGGTGCCTGACACCTACGGTTTTGCCAAAGCAATTTACGAGGAGACCAACGAAGGGAATCTTATCAAGATTTACGATGATGAAGAGGATCTGAATTACGGACGATGGTGCGATTCAGTAGAAATTGGCGGGGTGCCCCTGAAACTTCTGCTGGTCAAAAACTATGAAAGGAGAGAGAGCAAGGAAGATACCGTCAGGCGCAAGGCTGAGAAGGAACTTGAAAAAACTGCGGCTGCCTTTAAAAAATTAAGAACGCAACCTGCCAAGTGCAGAGCTGATGCAGAGAAAGCGCTTGCCGATCTGCAGAAGAAATGCAAGGCTTGCGTCATTTCGGACATAACTTACGAAGAGGTGCAAAAGTACGAAGGGAAGGGAAGACCTTCACCAGATGCCCAAAAAAAGACGATAGCCGTAAAGGTGCTTGGAAAGGTGTCTGTCAACGAAGAGTACATCAAGCACAAGGTTGAGGAGGAACTTCAGTTCGTAATTGCCACAACCGACACCAGGCGGAACTGGAGCATGGCTGAACTTTTGTCGACATACAAGAGACAGTCCACTATCGAGAGAATGTGGAAAATCTCCAAGGATCCCAAAATTCTGCTGAATGCCCTCTACCTTAAAACACCTCATCGCATTCAGGCTTTGATGTGGGTTCTGTCTATTGCTTTGCTGGTCTATGCCGCAACAGAGTATCTCCTGAAAAAGGCGGCAAAGGAAAATAACATAAAGATGCCCGCTCCTGATCACAGGTTTACGCTGGCCGTGCCGACGTTAAACAGACTGAAGCAGTACGCCGATAACTCACAAGTGATTTTGGTGTTTTTAGATGCATCACAGACATTCATGATATCAGGAATGACGGATGTTTTTGCAGATATCATAGTGGCACTGGGTGATGAATGGATTAGGTACTATCAGCCACGAACTTACCAGAACTTCTACTATGAGCTCTTAGATAAGATGACAGGGAATTCAAAGCCATTGCCTGATTTTAAAAAATCAAAGATTTTCAAGGGGAAAATGTAATTCCAAAAAATTACTGACCAATGTCGGATACAAATTTAGCCGAAGGCCTTGAAACTATTGCTCATATAGTTGAAGCCAATTTCGACCAAAATCGCAAAAATATAGCATTATGGTCTGACGTGGAAACGGTTATTGAACTTCTTATTACCAGCCCCCTTTATTTAAAAACAAAATATAACTTAGAAGATGATAAATTTCCTAAATGGGACAATAGTACACTTGAAAGTTTTTCTTACGGATTAGATATCTTTGAAATTCTTTTAACAAAATATTTATCTTTAATCCAAAATATAGATATCACTAAAAATAATGCTGAAACATTCTTCAACGATATAGTTGTCAATCACCTTGAATCATTGACAAGTAGATCTTGCGGTGCAATTGACGAAGATGTAGCCAGGGAACTTTTAGACATTTCTAATGCCAACATCGTTATAAACTATAACTATACGAACATTGCTGAACGCTTTTTTAAGGAAGTACATTCACCAGAACAAAAGGATAAAATAATACATATAAACGGAAGTATTCAGCCTGAACTTAATAACCAAAATGAATTTGAAACCAACATAGTCATTGGATACACAAATTTCAGTAATGATGATATTCCCAAAGAACTGTATCCTTTTGAAAAAACGTGTAGACGTATTATTAAGAACACTGGCTATGTTGATATTAATGAGTTTATCGAAGACAACTGGTTCGATCTGATAATTATCGGACATTCATGCGGAATTGCTGACAGTGATGTCATAGGGAAATTATTATGTCACAAGAAATTAAATTACGCGGTTATTCTCTGTCATTCTAAATATGATTTAGTATCAATCTTCAACAATATCAAAAAAATCATAAATTCGGAAAATGATAGAGAACGTAAAAATAATAAGATTAATACATTTTTAGACCTCACGTCTTATACTAAAAATTTCCGTTGCGTAGATGATAACAAACCTGCAAATAAACTGTTCTTTGCCGTAGAACATCCGAAAGAAATAACTGGAAATCACGAATAGATACAAGGAAAATGGACACCTGTTTTAAACTCAATCGCCATGAGAAAAAAAGCAAGCAGCGAGATAAATACAAACAAATAAAAAACGGCAGAGACCATAATCACTGCCGCTCTATAAGGTTTTAAAGCTGAGTTACCAGTCAACAAGGGCCGAATCAGGCCGAAAGCATTCTTCCGGCCCCTTTCCGCACTGTTACAGAGTAATTACATCAAAATCAGCCACCGGACTTACATCAGCGTCATAATCCACGCCGTTAACCCCAAAGCCGAACAACTTCAGGAAGTCCTTCTTGTACTGATCATAATCGGTCTTTTCTTTGAGATTCTGGGTGGTGATCTCCGGCCAAACGCTCTTGCAGGCATCCTGCACCTTCGGATCCAGCTCCCAGGTATCCATTCTGATACGATCCTTTTCATCCAGCGGGAAGTCCGGATTGTTAAGAGCCGTGCTGAAAAGACGGTAAATATGATCGATAACCTCTTCATGCACGCCCTGCTCCTTCATAATGCGGAAGCAAATGGCAATGTAGAGAGGCATTACCGGAATGGCGGAGGAGGCCTGAGTGATCACTGACTTCAGTACCGCTACATTAGCCCGGCCGGAAACAGCTGCCAGAGAAGCGGTAATGGCGTGAGCGGCTCTGTCCAGATCCTCCTTGGCCTTGCCCAGAGTGCCGTGCCAGTAGATAGGCCAGGTGAGCTCCGTGCCAATATAGCTGTAGGCCACAGTACGGAAGCCGTCAGCTAAAACGCCGGCAGCGGAAAGAGCCTGAATCCAGAGCTCCCAGTCCTGACCGCCCATAACCTTTACGGTATCCTCAATTTCCTGCTCATTGGCCGGCTGTACGCTGTCCTGAATGATTTCATCCTTGTTGGTATCCACAGCGGTGGTGGTATAAACCTGACCAATAGGCTTCAGGGAGGACTTTACGGTTTCTCCGGTAGCGGGAATGGTTCTTCTGGGAGAGGCAAGAGAATAAACCAGGAGGTCGATTTTGCCGAGATCCTGCTTTATAAGCTCAATAACCTTGGCGCGGCAGGCATCGGAGAAGGCATCGCCGTTAATGCTTTTGGCATAAAGCCCTTTCTCATGAGCCAGAGTATCAAAGGCAGCGGAATTATACCAGCCGGCAGTTCCGGTACGTCCCTCAGTGCCCGGCTTTTCAAAAAACACTCCGATGGTGGCAGCTCCGGATCCGAAGGCGGCGCTGATGCGGGAGGCCAGACCGTAGCCGGTGGAAGAGCCGATTACCAGAACCTTTTTAGGGCCGTTTTCGATTTTGCCATGGGATTCCACATAGGCAATCTGATCCCTGACATTCTGAGCGCATCCGGCCGGATGGGCGGTGGTGCAGATAAATCCGCGAACTTTTGGCGATATAATCATGTTATTGCTCTCTTTGTAACGCTAAATTGCTGAATTGTCCTGAAAAGTTCCGATAAGAGACAGCCAATACTGAACCGGCAGGAATCTTTCGGATGTTCCTGATAAAAGATTTTACACTGTGTTTCCCGGTTTTGACACTGACTCCGAAAAATTACCGCTCCGGGATCTTGTTTTTGCCGCAGAAGTCCGGGGCGGAAAGGCGATTTTGCTGTTCTCCACAAAGCTGCTTCTTGTCAAAAAGGCGACTTATGGCAGCATATTTGACGGGAAGAGGCTCTTTCTTTTTATGATAGAATAGCTTAGGGTCTTTGCGCTCACAGTTTCAGCTCCTGAAAAATCCGGGATATGCATCATGGCCAACAAAAAATATTTACTGTTCACCTTACTCGTGCTGGTAATTCATATTATCCTGGCTGCGGTATACGCCAACAATCAGGTTATCGGCAGCAGTCAGAACCTCCTCCTTACCAATGCCTACGATGCGCTCTATAACGGCAAATTCAGCTCCTTCGGCGATGCCTTTCCGGGTATCGGCCCCACCCCCGGACTTTTGCCATCCCTGCTGTGCTACGGCGCCTTGATGATCTGGGACAACCCCTTTTCCATCATGGCCATGATCGTTGTGCTCCGCATTATGGCCTTTGTAATATTAAGCGCCTGCTTTAAAAAATACTTCAGCAATGTCACCATGTGCTGGTTCTCCGTGTTTTTTCTGCTGTCGCCCTTCATCCTCTACAACACCACCATGACGCAGGACGCCTTTTTCCTGTTCGGAGTGGCTTTGGTAACCTCCTCCTACGTCATGCTCAGGAAGGGTACCTCATTCCGGGACATCTACAGCCGGGAGGTAACCTTTACCTATGATCGGAAGGGGTGGACGTTTTTCGGGACGATGGTGCTCATTCTGGGGCTGTTCTGGTGCCTGGAAACCGACTATCTGGGCCTTATCATGCTGTTCCTCACGCTGTTCATGTACATGCGCCGGCTTTTGACCTTCTCCTTCACCGGAGCCGCCATTGCCTTGTTCCTGGGCGGCCTTACCGTTTATCCGTTCCTGCAGGAGCTGACCTCCAACAGCACTCTTACCGGACTTTATGCCCAGGACGAGGAACACCCTCTTATGTACGGGCTCACCAATGTTTATCCTCTGGCGATTTCGGTATTTGATTACCTGAGACTGGGCAGCACCAACTTCTCCCACTATCTGATAACGGAGTTTGATCCGGACTTTATTACCGGAGATGCGGTATCAAAACTTATCAGCGCGGTCTGGGTGGGCGTTCTCTACATTGTGGGCGGGATTACCCTGCTCCTCAACATCGCCTCCTGGTCCGTGGCTCTCAAGCAGTGTCTCCCCATTGCCTTCCGCGCCGGCGTGGTTCCCAACAAAAAGGAATATCTCTATCTGGTTTCCTTTTACACCTTCTTTGCCATTTTGCTGACGGCTGCCATCTATTCTGACAAGCTGCCCTTTGTAACTCTGGGCGCTATTCTGCCCCTGGCTCTGGTTCCGGCTCTGACCATTGTGGACGCCCACCGGCAGAACAACACCTTAAAGCATTTTGCCATTCTGACGGCAGCCATCTTCTTCCTGACCGCGGTTAATCTGGGCGGCGCGGTATCCTCAGGCTACTTTGACAGCAATGACAGTCTGGGCATGCAGATCACGGAAGAGGTTAATGCCATTCTTTCTGAAATGGGGAATTAGTTTTTCGGTTTATTGCTTAAGATCTTTGCCGTTTTCCGGCCTGAACAGAGGGGAAATCAGTCAAATGTTAAAAGAAGTATTGCTGGGAAAAACAGGAATGAGGGGAATGATAGGAAAAATGAGAGCAACAGGAATGCTGAGAACGCTGGGCCTGGCTCTTTCCTTTGCCGCAGTTTCAGTATCCGCTGCGGCCTCAGATCAGAACGCCAGTAAAATCCAGGAAGGCGCCCTGAACGGGGTGGCCTACAGTCTGAACGGCGTGGTAAGAGGCTACAACGAGGATCTTTATTTCAGACCGGCCTCTACCGAAAAGGTCATCACCGCCCTGGCTGCCCTCTCCTACCTGGGGCCCAACTACCAGATAAAGACCCGTCTTCTCATCAGCAGCAAGGCCTTATCCTCCAGCAATAAAATCGTAACCCAGAACGGCGTTCTTAACGGGGACATCGAAATCGAATTCCGGGGGGATCCCTTTTTCACCAAGCAGGAGCTTTACAACCTGCTTAACACTCTGAAGGATGCCGGAGTCAGAACAATTTCCGGAAACGTCTATCTGAACTCCGGATATTTTGCCGGACATGATTATGCCACCGGCTGGTCATGGGATGATCTCCCTAAGTGCTTTACCGCCCCGCCCTCTTCGATAATCATCAACGGAAACTGCGTGTCCGCGAAGCTTTCGGCCACCAAAATCGGCGGCCCGGTCTCGGTGGAAATTCCCGAAGGCATGCCCATTTCGGTTATTACCAGCGATGTGGAGGTGGTATCCCCTTCAGAATATTACGGCGGCTGCGAACTGGAAATGGATCGCAACTCCCAGAATATCTACCGGCTCTCCGGCTGCATTCCGGTGCAGCAGAAGGGTAAGCCCCTGGGCCTTTCCTTTGCCATCCAGGATCCCGTGCAATGGGGCAAGGATCTTACCGCTCAGGTGCTCGCCAAGCTGAAAATTCAGGTAAACGGCAAAATCGAACCAGTAAGAAAATCCGCGGGCACGCTGTCCCATTATGCCGCGCACCACTCCAAGCCTATTGTCGCCATGCTGGACAAATGCCTGAAGCGCAGCGTGAACCTGATCGCTGACAGCATGGCCCGCACCATCGGCACGGAATTCTACAAGCGTCCTGCTACCTATGACATGTCTCTGACCGCTATCAGAAGAATTCTCAAGGGCAAGGGCATCGATCTCGGCAGCGCCACTCTTATTGACGGTTCCGGGCTGTCCCCCCACAACTACATCACGCCGCGGCAGATGCTGACAGTGCTGCAATATATCGCCGACAACGATCGCCACCTGAACATGATAAAGCTCTTCCCGGTAGCAGGTCAAAGCGGTACTTTAGGAAGCCGGGGCAGCGTAATGAAGCCGCCTCTTCTTAAAAACGTCACCGCCAAAACCGGCACCCTGAACGGCGTATCCAATCTGGCCGGCTTTCTTACCAGCAAGAACGGCAAGCTGATTCCCTTTGTCTACTTCATGAACAATCTCTCCTATGACGATGTTACCAAGAGAAAGCTGGCAACCAAGAAGATTGCGAAGCCCCACTATGCTCATGAAAGAAGAATTCTCGAGGCTATCTACAACGAAGAGACGGTACGGGAAAACAGATAGCAAGGAAGATTAAGAGAAATTGGTATAGGGATAAGCAGAAGATCTGCAGAAACACAGCTGGAAAACACTGACGGAAGACGTTACTGCGCTCCCTGTCCCTGGTTCGTAACAGCAAATGAAACGGCTCAAGGTCTCCGGGACTTTGAGCCGTGAGTTTTCAGAGGGGGAAAATTGAATTAAATCAGTTTAGGACAAAACCAAATTCCGTAAGGCTTTGCGGCGCATAAGTTTTCAGGTGAATTGCCATCCCTGACATAAGGCGGAGCTAACCATGCGGAGTGTCCTTGTTATGACTGGCGAAGCAGCCCGCATGCGCAGGCGTTGGTTAGGGATGACGGCCGGATGAGGTCTTTTTGGGGATAAACTGGATTCTCAGAGTCATCCCCATGGCAGCGGCCAGTCTTTTCAGAAGATTCAGGGAAGGATTTCTGGTGCCGTTCTCAATTTTGCTGATATCAGCCTGATTAATGCCCGAGCGTTCCGCAAGCTCCTTTTGCGTAAGGTTCAGAGATATTCTTGCCGCGGCCACAGCTCTGATTACATCCATCTCCGGCTGGATGTCTTCGTATGCCTTTCTGAATTCCTCATCCTGCATTTCATCAGCAAGCATATCGTCAAACGTTCTCATGCTCCGCCCTCTCTGACTTCTCTTTAGTCTGCTAATCCTTGTTGTCTGACCGTCTTGTCGCCTGTTCTGGTGCCGGCTCAGTCGGCACGATTCAGCATGGCTCCGGAACCGGAATCTGCCAGGGATTCGCAAGACGAGTCTCAGTATACCATTTCCAAGCAGAATATGGCATATATACCATAATGTGTAATGCGGGCCGGTTATGAACTTTGGAGGCTCGCACGGTGTCATGAGATGCGATGCCATAAGACGATGAAAATCAAGCCGCAGACATCATTTTCGGTTCATGGCTGGTTCAGAGAGTTCATTTCGCATCATTGCCGGAATGACAGCAAAATATGCTAAAAAAGACTGAAAACAAAAAATGACGCAGCATTATTAACTGTCTGACACCTGAAATCTAAAGAATCATCCTCACATTTTCGGAAAAACATAATTTATTATTCTCCGAAACTCCCTCTCCCCCGCGGGCATTATCCCGGCAATGGTGCTACAATTTCCTGTAACCTGCAGGCATTAAGCACAAAAAATGCCGCCGGAAAAGAGCCCGCAGGAGCAGAGGTTTAAGGCAGCAAAACAAAAAGCAAGATAGGACAGCTATGAAGGTTATTGAAAAATCCCACAAGCTTGACAATGTCTGTTACGACATTCGCGGGAAGGTAATGGTTGAAGCCCAGCACATGGAAGAGGAAGGGCAGCGGATTCTCAAGCTTAACATCGGCAATCTGGCCACCTTCGGATTTGATACTCCGGAAGAGGTTATCAAGGATATCATTATCAACATTCCCAATGGTCAGGGCTATTCGGAATCAAAGGGCATCTTCATCGCCAGAAAGGCCATTGCCCAGTACTATCAGCAGAAAGGCCTCCGGGATGTGGATCATAACGACATCTATATCGGAAACGGCGCTTCGGAGCTTATTGTGCAGTCCATGCAGGCTCTCCTTAACAACGGCGATGAAATTCTGGTGCCTGCCCCGGACTATCCTTTGTGGACCGCTGCCGTAAATCTCAGCGGCGGCCGCGCTGTGCACTATATCTGCGATGAACAGGCTGACTGGCTGCCGGATCTTGATGACATCAGAAAGAAGATCTCTCCGAGAACCCGGGGCATTGTGATCATTAACCCCAACAACCCCACCGGTGCTCTTTATTCCACTGAATTCCTGATGGAACTGGTGGAACTGGCCCGGCAGAACAATCTCATTATCTTTGCCGATGAAATTTACGACAAGATCCTTTACGATGACGTAGCCCACACCAGTATCTGCACCCTGTGCGATGATGTGCTCTGCCTCACCTTCAACGGGCTTTCCAAAGCCTACCGCGCCTGCGGCTTCCGCATGGGCTGGATGGTGGTGAGCGGCCCTAAGCGTCAGGCTCAGGGCTATATTCAGGGACTTAACATTCTGGCCTCCATGCGTCTCTGCGCTAACGTCCCCATGCAATACGGTATTCAAACTGCTCTGGGCGGCTATCAGAGCATCAAGGAGCTCACGAGACCCGGCGGCCGGCTCTGGAGACAGCGGAACAAGGCCTGGGAGCTTATTAACTCCATCCCGGGCTTAAGCGCCGTAAAGCCTAAGGGAGCTCTTTACATGTTCCCGAGAATTGACACCAAGATGTACCGCATCAAGGATGATCAGAAAATGGTGCTGGATCTCCTCCGGCAGGAAAAAATGCTTATTGTTCAGGGCACAGGCTTCAACTGGCCGGCACCGGATCACTTCCGTCTGGTATTCCTCCCCACCGAGGAGGTTATTACCGATGCCTGCGATCGCCTGAGGCGCTTCTTCAAGCATTACCATCAGGATTAATCTCCTCGATACCTGAAAGCCGCCCCGCACCTGAAAGCGTACCTAACGGTAGTTTCGACTCATTTTGAGCGGAGTCCCCAAATGTAAAGGTTTGACGGAATTTTCTGTGCACACAACCACAAAACCATTTATATTCAACGCTTCGATATTGATACACGCCAGATAATCCTTTATAATTAAGAATACAGAGGTTGTGTGCACATGAGCTATTTAGCAAAAACTACTTCCAAGGGCCATGATTACTACAAGATCATGGAAAGCTACCGTGA